>CAMDAT010000253.1 GCA_945888825.1 Bifidobacterium breve
CGTTTGTGCCCGCTGCACCGTTTGTGCCCGCTGCACCTGTCGCACCTGTGGGGCCAGTGCCACCGTCCAAGGTGCTCACGACTGCCCATTGGTTATTCACACATTTGTAGAGCTGATTGGCGGCACCGGAAAGCGGCACCGAGAAACCGGTCAGACAACGGCCACCCGGTTCTGCCGGCGGGTACCCTATGGTCACTGCTCCTGCAGGTATCCAAGACAGCAAACCAAACACCAAGGCTGCACCAGCAGCCACACGAATCTTTCGGCTATTCATTTTAATTCTCTCTTCTCTCTGTGGAAAGTTCGTAGGACCGTAGCACGCCATAAAAATATTTGGGCACTGAAATAAATTCATTCGTGCGGCACCAGAGAAGGAAGCACCCAACAAAGAAATGCCACTCATCATCAGCGGGTCCTTAGTTGAGCCCATCACCAGAGCTGCCCTGGGAGCTATAGATGTAGATGGTGGGTCGACCCTGCAGCAGCGGGCACTGCTCGGAGCACTTGTTGAGCACCTGTGGAAGCGACCGGATCTAGACATAGACAACCTCGAGCCGCTTTCACCGTCGCTAGCAGCCGGAGCGATCACCGAACCAGAACAGCGGCGGAGGTTTCTGTGGATGGTTGCGGCACTCGAGCTCTGCCGGCGGCCGATCTCGCCAGCGCAGATCGATCGGATCAACGAGTACGCCGTGGCGTTCGAGACCGAGGACGTCACCCTTGAGATTGCCAGAACTTGGCTCAACGAAGGTGCCGATCGCGCTCAACTCGACATCCTTCGCTTCTTTCGCGGCTGGCATTCGGAGCACGAAGAGACCCAATTCTTGGCTCGCAAGGTTCACGCCCACAGTCCCGATGAGCAGATGCTTGAGTTGTTCGAGAGCTTCAAGAATCTGCCCGAAGGGACGCTCGGGCGAGAGTTTCTTGAGTTCCACACGCGAAACGAGTTCGAGCTACCGGGACTCGATCCCGAGCGAAACATCCTCCGAACCGTGTTCTGTTCCCACGATATGAACCATGTGATTACGGGCTACGAACCAACACCTTCAGGGGAAATTGCCTTAGCCGCGATGAGCTTTGCCGCCGGCCGGTGCGAACCCACTTGGGCTGGGCTGTTGTTGTCGATGGCTTACCACGAAGGCCGCCTCACCCGCCATGATGAGCCGGTGCCGCTTGAAACAACCCTGAGCGATCCGGCCGCCGTTGAACTGCTTGGCGAAGCGTTTGATCGCGGAAGCGAATGCAGCTCGAACTTTACGTTTGCCGACCATCTTTCAATGGCTGATTGGCAACTCAGCGACGTGCGAGCCCGCTACAACATCACCCCACTTCGACACGGACTTTCTCAACTCTAAGGAAGGCGCCTGCGGCGGGGTTCCCAAGAGCGCTGAACTTCTGTACCTTATTGAGAAGTGCCCATGCTCGGGCATGCAGGCGAGTTCATTCACTCACGCAATACTGCCGAGAGATACGGGGAGATCATGGGAATCGGTCGGTTTAGCGTGCGACGCGTTGCAGCAACATTTGGGGTAGCAGCTACAGCAGTTCTGGTTCTCGGACTGACTGCTTGCACCCCTCCCGCTTGGGGGCCTGCGCCTTCAACTACGTCAACGGCGTCTACCACCACGACGATTCCGCGAATCACGATCCCGGCGTTCAGCGTTGCTGCCCCATCAGTGTCGGTGTCGCTCCCTTCGGTCCGAGTGACCTATCTGGGTTGCGGTGGTACCTACAGCCCACCCGGATTCACCATCGCCGGCCCATCGGTTTCCTTCCCGGCGACCACGCTTGAAGTCACCGGGTCAACACTGGCACTGCCGAATGTGACTGCAACCTTGGCGGCTGCATCAGTCAACCTCAGTTCGTTCCGCGTCTCATGCTCTATCTTTAGTTACTCGACAGGTGTTGTCCTTGATTACAACGCGACCACGGCAAGTCCAACGGCAACGGTCAACGTTGCTAACGGCACGATTGATGTGGGTTCCACCACTATCACGCTGACTGGCAAGCTGCGCTTTCCGGGATTCGGTGGATTGTCTGTCAACATCCCCTCGGTCAATCTGACGGTTCCTGGGTTCTCAACCGCAATTCCTGCTGCCTAGGCGCATAAGCCGTCACCGCGGGTCATCCGATCAGTCCGAAGTAGCTCAGGGGTACCCCTTGCCAGCACACACGGATGAGTCCTGTTTCTGACCACCAAATCCTGAAATGTCTTCAGTTCCTAAGAGGGGTTTTGGGGTCTACCATTGAAAAGTGACAAAGATTGGGTTGCCTAGTTCGCTAGGACAGCAGATTGCCAAAAGGCAGTCATGACCTCTCAAGATAGTGGCCGTGAAGCCGCCGCCAGAACTCGGGACTCGCTTGCGGGCCGGCGGGATCAGGACGCTGGCAAATTAGATGACGTTGCAGAGGGACGCGATTTGGTTGCCGATGAACGCGACCTAGCTGCCGACGAGCGCGACCGAGCCGCCGACGAACGCGATCAAGCTGCAGAAGCACGTGACCGAGCCGCAGAGGCCCGCGAAAGATCTGCCGACACTGCCGACACTCCCGCCACGGGAGAGCAAGAGCAGGGCGAAAGCGCTGCACAGAGTGACCGGCGATCCGCAGCGGCAGATCGACGCCAAGCCAGTAGCGACCGTCGATCCGGGCGGGCTGCGCGGCAACAATCCCAGGAAGACCGAAGCGGTTCCTCCACTCAGCGAGAATCTGGCAGCTCTGACCGTGCCGCTGCAGAAGTTGACCGGCAGACGGCTTCAGTGGATCGCGGCAACTCAGCAACCGACCGAAGCGCAGCGGCCCAAGATTCGCTCACCAGCACCTACCTTCGCGGCCCGGGTATTGCCCTACTCAACGAGCAGATCCAAACAGCCAAGGACACCTCGCAGACACTCTGCCTTGCGTTTGTTGACGTAGACCACCTCAAGACTGTGAATGACTCACTTGGCCACAGCGCCGGGGATCGGCTGTTGCGGCAAGTCGCTGTCACAATCTCGGCCGCACTTGGGCCCGATTCCCTGTTGTTTCGCTACGGCGGAGATGAGTTCGTGTGCTCAATCCTTGGGTCTACTCAAGCCGAACTCAAGGGATTACTGAGTCAGATTAGCGAGCAACTACGAGCCGCAACCGAGCAAGGGTCCATTAGCTGTGGAATCGCCGAACTCGTAGAAGGCGACACCTTCGAATCACTGGTTGCTCGGGCGGACACTGCGCTTTATGAGCAACGCCGAGCCGATCGCTGGCGCACTATCTAACTCTTGGCGCACTTGGGCCTAGACGCGAGTCTGGCTCACACGAGTTGAGCCAGACTCCATATTGCGTTGCGTTGTGCTTACTGATGTGCTTACTGCTGCAGCCTTGTGTCTCTTTAGGCTTGGCTACGGCGACGTGAGAACAACGTCAGTGCAGCACCCAAGAACAACAGGCCGCCAGCCAAAAGGAATGGCAGACCAGCTGAAGAGCCAGTCAGTGCGAGCGTCTCACCCAGCACTTCTGCCGGCACCGTAGTGGGCGCCTCTCTAGTCAGGGTTGCACCAAGGACATCAACAAACGTGACCTCTGTAAGAACCTCGACAGGCACGGTGGTTGAGGTGGAGCTAGTGCTGCTGGTAGATGTCGAGCTGGTTTCAGGAACGCTCGATGTAGTCGAGCTGGTTTCAGGAACGCTCGATGTAGTCGAGCTGGTTTCAGGAACGCTCGATGTA
>CAMDAT010000254.1 GCA_945888825.1 Bifidobacterium breve
CAATCACAAAAGCGTCGTAGCTTCCATCGGGCAACAATGCGCTCATCTCTCCAATCTAGGCGGCTAGGGCCTGCCAAGTGGAGTCGGCTTGAGGGGTGCAGTCGCTCACATAGTTTCGTTGAAGCTCACGTGGCCCTCGCCACGCAAGACGTTCTTGAGCAGCTTGCCCGAAGCATTGCGAGGCAACTTTCCGTCCCAACGCTCGATGTAACTAGGCACCTTGAACCCTGCCAAGGTTGCCGCTACCCAACTGCGAATCTCTTCATCAGTGACGTTCGCCCCGTCGGCTATCTCCAGCACTGCTTTGACCTCTTCGCCAAGGGTCTCGTGAGGGACAGAAATGATTGCCGCATCAGCAATACCAGGATGTTCGACCAGCCGATTCTCGATTTCAACGCAATAGATGTTCTCGCCACCTCGGATAATCATGTCCTTGGCACGGTCAGTAATAAACAGGTACCCCTCGGAATCAAGGTGTCCGACATCTCCGGTGTGTAGCCAGCCAGCAATCACTGTTGTTGCAGTTGCCTCGGGCTTGTTCCAGTAGCCCGGCATGATGATCGGACCGCGCAGCAGCACCTCGCCTGTCTGCAGCGGGGGCAGGTGCTCGCCCTGTAACCCAAGAATTGCGATGTCTACTGTTGGCATCGGCAGGCCAACCGAATCGGGCTTGAGAAATGCATCGGCCCCCGAGAGTGTGGTGGCCGCTGAGGAGGACTCGGTGAGGCCATATGCGTTGGTGGTGGTGCGAACCCCCGGAAATGTCTCTCTGATCCGGCGGAGCAGTTCATCTGCAGAGGGGGAGCCGCCAAAGCTCACGTTAGTGACTGAAGAAGTATCGAAATCGTGACGAGCTGGGTACTCACACACTCGCCACACCATGGTGGGAACACCGGACCACATCGTGATCTTCTCGTCCTCGATGAGAGTCAGAGCTTTCTCTGGCTCAAACTTGCCTTCGAGCATCACGAGCTTTACCCCGGCGAGCATTCCAACCACCATGGTCGAGTGACAGCCGGCCACGTGAAATAGCGGTGCAGTAAAGAGCGCAGTCATCTGTGGGGGAGTCGCAGGAGAATGAGTGGCTTGCTCCGATGTGCTGCTCGCAGGTCTGCGGGACAAGTGCATCACCGAGGCGGTTGATATGCAGGCAGTGTTCTGCAGGTTCGCGATCATGCTGCGGTGAGAACTGATTGCACCCTTCGGTTTGCCCGTGGTGCCCGAGGTATAGAAAATGACAGCCGGGTCTGATTCTTCTATCGGAACCGTCGGGAAGGTCTCGCTGGGATGCGCAGCTAGTTCCGAGAAGCTGTGGATCTGTGGCCCTGATCCCGAAGCAACCTCGAACTCCTCGGGCAGAGCATCAATCAAATAGATGTGTTCAAGGTTTGGGAGAAGGTGCACTTGATCGGCGATGCGCTCAAATCGCTTCCGATCCACAACCAGAACCTTCGACCCGGAGTCGTCGAGGCCATACATAAGTTCCTCGGTGGTCCACCAGCCGTTCAGACCGACTAGTACGGCCCCCAGATCTACGGTGCCCCAAAACGCAAGGCACCACTCAGGCGAGTTCTGTGCCAACACGGCAACTCGGTCACCATGGTGAACACCGGCCTGTTCGGTCAGTACCTGACTCAGCGAGTTTGCCTGAGCGAGAAACTGTAAAAACGTAATTCGCCGATCCCCGAAGACTAAGAACTCTTTGTCTTGGTGCAGTGCACCGAAAGCTGCAACCTCCCGCAGGCTGCTGAAGCGGTTCTTGTACGTCTTCATCTCGATGCCATCGACTGTGGCACTGACAACTTCGAACTGCCCGCCGGGCCCAGTCAACTGATCGCGAATTTCGCGGAGTGAATCAGATGATTCCTGGTACGTCTCGGCGGAATCCATGGTCATCCCAGCTGTTCAATCACGTAGTCCACACACACCGTGAGTGCAGCCACATCAGATGGGTCGATAGCGGGGAACATGGCTACTCGTAGTTGGTTCCGGCCCAGCTTGCGATATGGCTCTACGTCGATGAGTCCATTGTCTCGCAGGACAGCGGCCACAACAGCGGCGTCAATTGTTTCGTCAAAGTCAATGGTGGCAACTACGTGGGAACGCTTGGCAGGGTCAGCTACAAACGGAGTGGCATGCGCATGTGCGTCAGCCCAGTCGTAGATGTGCGCTGCTGACTGATCACAGCGCGAGGCTGCAAACTCCAAGCCTCCATTCTCATTCACCCAGCGAACCTGCTCGGTTGCAAGAAACAGGGTGGCAAGCGCCGGAGTGTTGTAGGTCTGGTCTTTGCGGGAGTTTTCTAAGGCAATACCAAGGTCAAAGAACGCAGGCACCCAACGATCACTCGCTGCAATACGTTCGATGCGCTCGATTGCCTTGGGGGAGCAGGCCGCAAGCCAGAGGCCGCCATCGGAGGCCAAACATTTCTGCGGTGCGAAGTAGTACACATCGACTTGATGCGGGTCGAAGCGCAAACCGCCCGCAGCCGAGGTGGCATCAGCGAGAACTAGCGAGTCTGCATCTGCCCCTTCTGGCCGAAGCAGTTCCATTGCAACACCGGTCGAGGTCTCGTTCTGAGTGAGGCAATACGAGTCGATCCCCTCTGCAGCAACAGCGAGCGGGTGATCCCCGGGTTCTGCTGAGATGATCTGCGGCTCACCCAAGTGAGGTGCTGCGGCGGCAGCCTTACCGAACTTTGAGGAGAACTCACCAAAGTGCAGATGCTGGCTTCGATCCTGGATCAGGGCAAACGTCGCAGCGTCCCAGAACGCTGTGGTTCCACCATTGCCGAGAAGGACCTCGTAGCCATCTGGCAGGGCAAACATCTCGGCTAGGCCGTTGCGTAGTTCGCTCACTTTGAACCGAACGGCGGCTTGTCGGTGACTTGTACCCAGAAAATGCCCGGCGGAGCCGGCAAGCATCTCTACTGCGTCGGGCCGAACCCGCGACGGGCCGCAGCCGAACCGGCCGTCATGTGGAAGGAACTCATCGGGGATGGGAATGTCGGGGGTGCTCACAGTCATAGAGTCTCGCGGGCTGAGCGGGATTGGGCGAACTCGTTTCTCTCGGCTGGGTCAACTCGTTTCGGCAAAGCAGCTCAACCCGGTATCTTCAGGACCATGAATACTCCCTCTCGAATCGCTCAACGCGTTGCTGCAATCACCCCTTCGGCCACCATGGCAGTGGATGGCAAAGCCAAGGCGCTCAAAGCGGCTGGCGAATCGGTCATCGGTTTTGGTGCTGGCGAGCCAGACTTCGCTACCCCTGACTACATTGTCCAAGCCGCTGCCGCAGCCTGTCATGACCCAAAGAACCACCGTTATACCCCGGCTCCTGGTCTGCCAGAGTTGCGTGCAGCTATTGCGGCAAAAACCCTGAGGGACTCTGGCGTGCAGATTGCTCCTGAACAGGTGGTCGTCACCAATGGTGGCAAGCAGGCGGTGTACTCGGCGTTCACTGTGCTACTCGATGCAGGGGACGAGGTCCTTCTCCCCGCACCGTATTGGACCACCTATCCCGAGCCAATTGAGTTGGCAGGTGGAGTTCCCGTAATTCTGCAAACCGATGAGTCCACTGGGTTTCGAGTAACTGTCGAGCAACTTGAGGCTGCGCGAACACCAAAGACCAAGTTGTTGGTGTTCGTCTCACCCTCCAACCCGACTGGAGCGGTCTACCCGGCGGAGCAGATCAC
>CAMDAT010000255.1 GCA_945888825.1 Bifidobacterium breve
TCTCAGGTTGAGCACGGCTAGCTCAGATCGAGCACTGCCAGGGTGCCCTCAATGAACTGCTGCCTGCATGCCGAACGCTGAAGCTTGCCAGAAGATGTCTTCGGCACCGTTCCTGGTTCCACCAGAATGACCTGCTTAGGCGGAATGCCAACTGAATCTGTCACCACAGACTGAATGACTCGAGCAACCTCTGCAAGGTCTGCCGCTCGAGCCTCGGCTACCACAATGATGTTTTGAGCACCTTGTCGGCCTTCGATGCCGAACGCAATGACATTGCCAGTACGCGCACCCTCTACCTCGCCCGCCACCTTCTCAATATCTTGAGGGAATACGTTGCGACCACCCACAATGATCACGTCTTTGATACGTCCGCACACTACGAGCGAACCATCAATGGTGTACGCCAAGTCGCCGGTATGAAGCCATCCGTCGATGATGAGTTCCTCGGTTTCGGCTGGCTGCTCGTAGTAGCCCGAGGTAAGTGAGTTACCAGTGATTTTGAGTTCACCAACTTGACGATCCCCGCAGATTTCACCGGTCGCACAATCAACAATTGCGATTTCGAGTCCCGGGACGGCCTTACCGAGCAAGACCAACTCGGTTGCGCCTTCTACCCCTGGCTCTACTGGAATTGCTAGGTGCCGACTTTCGAGTGCCGACTTGTCGACCCAATCTGTGAGTAGCCCAGCCATCGGCTCGGGGAAGCAACCTGCTATGCAGACCTCGGCCATACCGAATGCGGGGAACGCGCCTTTGGGTGACAGCCTGAATTTTTCACCGGCAGTAAAGAAGCTGCGAAAGGTTTCGGGGTCAACCGGCTCGGCCCCGTTGAGCCAGACGCGCATATGCGACAGGTCAAGATCCTCCTCTGTCCGCCGCATTGCTCGCGCTGCGAGTGAGTACGAGAAGTTCGGCCCGGCCGTACCCGTTCCGCCGTATTGAGAAATCCACTGCATCCACCGCAACGGGCGAGCCAGAAAGTCCTGCGGTGCCCCTTGAACCAGCGTGCAGCCAATGGTCATTGGTATGGTCAGGAGCCCAACGAGACCCATATCGTGATACAGCGGCAACCAAGAGACAATCACCTCATCGCGAGTGATTGCAGCTGCTTTCCACGCTCCGTCAAGGTTGTTGCAGATGGCTTCGTGCGACAGCATCACGCCCTTTGGCTCCGATGTTGAGCCAGAGGTGAACTGCAACACAGCAAGGGAATCCTCGCTGCTCTTTGGCCGCCGATAGCCGGCCTCGGTCACGCCTTGGTTAGCAAAGAGTTCGTCAAGGGTGACAAAGGGTGGATCGCCCTCTTCACGCTCAATAAAGCCCGCAAGATCTGAATCGATGACGAGAATTTTGGTATCCGAGCGATGAATCCTGACTCGGGTCTGAGCGACGAACTGCTCAAGCGCACCCATCCGCATGGGCAGCGGCATGGTCACAAGCGCAGCGCCAGTAAGCCAAATTGCCTGAATTGTCGTGATCAGCTGTCGTGTTGTTGGGCCGAGGACTGCAACATGGTCGCCGGGTTGAACCCCTCGAGCTTGCAAAGCAGCGGCTACCACTCTGGCCTCGGAATGGAGTTGGGACCAGCGAATTGTCTGATGGTCATCTCCCGAGACGAAGGTCACGAGCCCATAATCACGTTCGGCGGTTGCTTCAATTCGATCAATCAGCGAGAGCACGATGCTTTGACACTCCAGAGTCGTTCACGGTTACAAGAAACTAGCGAAAGGCGAGATCGCTCAGTGCGAAAAGGCCCCTGCCCGGCAGTTCAGACCGGCAGTTCAGACCAGCAGATTGAGCAGCTTTGGTGGGCGAGCAATGACCCGATGCGGCTCGGCGCCTTGGAGTTGCTGTTGCACCTTGTCTGAATCCAGCGCAGCGGCCAAACAGGCTGCCTCATCGGCATCAGAGGCAACCAGAATCCGGTCCCGCACCTTGCCGTTGATCTGCACCACCAGTGTCGCCGATTCCTGGACTAGCAACTCAGGATCGGCAGTGGGCCAAGCAGTGGTATGAACATGAGCTCGCTCGCCATCGGGCTGATCCATGTGGCGGGCCGCCCAGAGCTCAGCAGTCATGTGTGGGCAAGCTGGAGCCAACAACTGCAACAAGATGTTGACAGAGGCCTGCAACGTTGGGCCATGCGCGTGCTCGGGCGCCTGCACGTAGCGATAGAGCTCATTCAAGAAGGCCATGTATTTGGCAACGGCGACGTTGTAGGACCAACGATCAAAGTCCTTTGAGATGCCGTCAATGAGAACATGCGTGGCACGCACAATTTCTTGGTCCACTGACTCAGGCTCGCCCTCGCGCAGATCCGAGGTCAGATCCGAGCCGGGCACGGCCAGTCTCCAGAGACGCAGCAGGAAACGATGGCAACCTTCGAGTCCAACATCTTCCCAATCAACATCTTCTTCGGGCGGCTTGACTGCTAGATGGCTGAGCCGCAGTGCGTCTGCTCCAAGGGTGTCGATGATTTCCTCTGGGGCAACGAGGTTTCCTTTGGACTTCGACATTTTTGCACCATCGAGGCGAATCATCCCCTGAGTGAAGAGTCGCTGGAAAGGCTCGCGAAGATTTGCTGGGAGTACCGACAGATCGGACAGCGCCTTGGTGAAGAACCGGGCGTACATCAGGTGCAGCACAGCGTGTTCGGCCCCTCCGATGTATTGGTCCACCGGCATCCACTGCGCTAGCTGATCCTGACGAAACGGTGCATCTTCGGACCACGGATCAGTAAAGCGCAAGTAGTACCACGAGCTATCAACGAACGTGTCCATCGTGTCCGTCTCTCTACGAGCAGGCGCTCCACAAGTTGGGCAAGTGGTATGAAGAAAGCCTTCATGGGACAGCAACGGTGATTGCCCTGTTGGGGTGAACTCGACATCATCAGGCGCAAGGACTGGGAGTTGGTCCTCGGGAACGGGAACAATTCCGCAGGCATCGCAGTACACGATCGGAATCGGACAGCCCCAGAAGCGCTGACGAGAAAGCAACCAGTCACGCAAACGGAAGTTGACCTTCCGCTCGCCGAGTCCGGTCGCTTCCAACCAATCCATTGCCGCGTTTTTGGCTTGGGCGATGTTCAGGCCGTTCAGGTTGAGCTCGGCTGCGGCCACTGCATGGCTTGCGGAGGAAGAATTGATATGCGGGCCATCCCCGGTGAACGCCCCGCCCTGAAAGCCTTCGGGCCGCTGCACTGTCTCAATGACTTCCAAGCCGAAGATCGAAGCAAACTCGAAGTCACGCTGGTCTTCACCAGGAACTGCCATCACCGCGCCCGTTCCATAGGTAGCCAAGACATAGTCGGCCAGATAGATCGGGACTGTTTCTCCAGTAAACGGGTTCGTTGCGTACGCGCCTGTGAAACAGCCACGCTCGGCTAGGGAACGTTCCGTGGAGAGTCGATCAATCTCGGATGTAGATCGAGCCAACGTGATGAAGGCTTCGACTTGTTCACGTAGCGACTCACTCACAATCTCGGCTACGAGGGGGTGCTCCGGTGCTAACACGCAGAAGGTCATGCCAAATGCCGTATCGGGGCGAGTGGTAAAGACACTGAACTGCAGTGGCGTGGCTATCTCTGCTGACAAGACTGACTCTGCTGACAGCACGGCTTGGCCGTCAGCTGTCACAACTGCCATGTCGAATTGGGCGCCTTCAGAACGACCAATCCAGTTGCGCTGCTGTGT
>CAMDAT010000256.1 GCA_945888825.1 Bifidobacterium breve
CCTGCCCTGCCATAGCAATCCAAGTACCGCTGTTTGCTACCTGTTGCACCGGCAGCATCTCGGTAATTGCGCAGTGTGGTTCCCCCGTTGTTGATCGCAGCGCTGAGGACATCGCGGATATCATCCCGGAGCTTTTTTGACTGCATGACAGTGAGCCTCTTCGCTGCGGGGTGCACCTGTGACCTCCACAACGCCTCGTCGACATAAATGTTTCCCAAGCCGGCCACAACCCTCTGAGCCAACAACTGCGTTTTGATGCAGCGTTTGCTCGAGTTGATCTGCGCACGCAGATACTCGGCAGTGAAGGAGTCATCGAATGGTTCCGGACCTAGTGCAGCGAGCGTGGCCAGTGAGTGGTATTCAGCGGCAGCAACGACTGCAATCCGACCGAATCGTCGAACGTCATCGAAGTACAAGCAGCGTCCGTCGTCCAGAGTCCAGACTGCCCGGAGATGGCGGAGCGAAGAACTGTCCTCAGAGTCAACTGCTGCAGATTCCGCCCAGCTGTTCTGAGGGCTTGCGGCCTGATTGTTTTGATCCTGGCGGCTCTTTGGATCGGGGCTGGTGTTTTGATCCTGCGCGTTTGAAGAAACAGAGAGTCGGCCCGTCATGCCGAGGTGCACAATCAGTTCGCGCTTTCTAGCAGGCAGTTCGCGCTTTCCAACAGGGGAGTCAAGGTCCATCAGCAAGTACTTACCTCGGCGTCTCACCCCATCGAGTTGCCATCCGACTGCATCATGAGCTTGGGTGAACTTCGGTGACTCAAATGCCCAAGCCTGCACAATGGTGCAGTTACGCAGAAGCGGGTCAAGCTGTCTGCGGATCGTTTCCACTTCAGGGAGTTCTGGCACAGTAGTGAGTGTGGCCTAACCCAGAGCCGAGCACACGGGCAGCCACCCCAATGATGCTGCAGTTGCTGCCTGGCATCCGGTCTGATCTACATCGAACTTGACATCACAGGGGTGGCCTGACTCGCGCCGGCCGAGTCAGGCTGACAAGGCGTGCCAATGTTGGGTGACGTGATCGCAGAGTCGAGCGCTGACGCGAAACTCATTGAGCAGATCGCATAAGGCGTGGACCTGTTCTTCGGAGGATGCGTTACACATAAAGACTCTGTGCCGTACTTCATTACTTGCGACTCCCGTTGCGGCGAGTTGGTCGAGAAAGCGATCTCGATTGATCCATCCCGGCAAGTGAAAGCTGAACGAGGCCAAGCAACGGCGCTCAATCACGGCAACAAACTCGAGAACTGAGTCTGACTCAAGGGCGATCACCAGATCGTCAATGCCTACCGTTGCGGACTCTGTTGGAACCTCGAGAATTCGATAGGTGTCTCCACCGCTGGGTTGAGCGAGCAGGGGATCGCAGGTGAGGTCGCAGTCTGGGCATCCCGGAAGGAAGATGAGCACGGGGTTGCGAGGGCTTGGAGGATTCGGTTGAGCGGAGCCAGTCATATGACCGTTCCTTTTGTTAGGTGATGTCGGGGGAAGGGCACTGCTTCAGCAGCGGTGGACCGACACTAGGTAGCGGCTGTGACAGCGACTTCGAGGCGGTGAGGAGCATCTGGGTGGCCCCAACTCTTTACGCCTATGTGAAGCGTGGCCACCAAATCGGGATTACTTGGGTAGCTTTGTGGAATGAGCATCACCGCGTTGGTGAACCAAAAGGGTGGTGTCGGAAAGACCACCGTCACTCTCGGACTAGCAGCGGCCTATGCCGCACGTGGTCGACGAGTCCTTGTGGTTGACCTTGATCCCCAAGCAAATGCAACCACAGGCCTTGGCGTATACGAGGTGGTCCAAGCAATCGATACTGCATTGCTCAGCGATGCAAGTGGATCAATCAGTGGAGTTATCCAGAGGGCAGGTTGGTCTCACACCGAGTTTACAACGCCTGTTGATGTCGCTCCGAGTTCCCCACAACTTGCCAAGTGTGAGCCACAGCTTGCCACCGACATGATCGGGGCCCAAGACCGCCTAGCCGTCGCGCTTCAGGGGGTTGCAGACCGCTATGACGATGTATTGATCGACTGCGCCCCGTCACTTGGTTTGCTGACAGTGAATGCACTCTTTGCTGCTGATCGGGTTCTGATTGTGGCGGAACCTGCGGCATGGAGTTCCGATGGAGTCGATCAAATCCTGCTCAACGTGAACCGCATTTCTGAGCGCAGGTCGGGCCGTCCACAAGTTGCTGGCATTGTGATCAACCGTCTTGGGCGAACTCGCGACGCGAACCACTGGTATGGCGTGCTCAGCGAAGCCCACCCCGGCTTGGTACTCGATCCACCGGTACGCCTGCGTGCTGCCGTGACGGAAGCCGCTGCGATGTCTGAGCCGGTTGGGGCCTTGACCCGAGACGGGGCGTCTCAGGCCGCGGCCGAGTTCACGGCGTTATCCTTGGTGCTCGATCCTGAAGACCTTGTGCCAACCGACATTGCATCCTCTTGGGCACAAGCTGCAACTGCCGCTACCCCTGGAGAAATCTGATGGCATATGACCCCAAGCGCCCGCGTCCAGCAGCTTCAACAAGCGAGACTGCACCCGTTGATGCACTCCTAGCCTCGGTTGGCGCAGACGAAACTGCGCCGAAGGTAGAGGCTGCGCCCAAGGTAGAGGCTGCGCCGAAGGTTGAAGCTGCGCCGAACGGCCTGAAGCCGCAGCAAGCCTCAGAGGTTCCTGTGGCTGCTGCACCCGAAGAAGGAACCGCAAACCGTGCAGTGCTGCTAGCCGTGGCTGGGGCCTCGCTTGCAGTTGCGGCAGCGCTCATCATCTTGAGCCGTCGTCGCAGAGGTTCCTCCAGAGACTGACTAGCAAGCTAACTAGTCATCAAGTCAACTGGTCATCAAGCCAACTGGCGCCGGCAGCAGCGAGTACCCCATGAAGCTTCCATCCCCCTCAACAGATCAACTCTTAAGGCCGGTTGCATGTGCGCGTGTTGTAGCGGCTGCGTTAGCGGTGGTGATGTTGTGTTCCATAACGAACGGGGCTTCAGTATCGGCTGAGCCCTCGCAACGGGTCGCTGCTGCGCAGTCTGCTCTGGTAGCCGCCACGGCTCAGCGAGTGCAGGCCGACTCTCGCTCAGAGCAACTCTCGCTCAGCGTTACTCAGTTGCAGGCCGAGGCAACTCGCCTGGGCGAGCAGGACTCAGCCCTGACTACCGAGATGGTGTCCTCTCGACAGCAGTTACGCGACTATGCCGTTGCTGCATATATCGATGGTGGGCAGTCCGCAATTTTTCGTGCCTCGCTCAGCCCAGAAAAAGCTGTGGCCCTTTCCTGGCAAAGCACTATTTCGATTGGTCAGTCATCATCTGCGAATCAAGCCGCTCAGCGCTTCGAAGCACTCAAAGCAGCGGCTGCACCTGCTCGTGCCTTGCTCGCCGTGCAGTTGGAGACTGCATCACGCGAGTTAGTCGAGGCACAGTTTGATGCGATCCAAGCAGCGGGGTTTGAACGTGATGCGGAAGCAGAAGTAGCGGCGGCTCAGAGCGAACAACTAGCAACCGAGGCCGCCGCAGCGCAGCGTGCTGCAAACGAAGCCGCCGCAGCGCAGCGTGCTGCAAACGAAGCCGCAGCCGCAACCGCTGGACAGCAGACACCTTCTGACCCAGCAGACCCAGGGGCGGCTCCCGCACAGGCCGCTCCAGGACCGCCAGCCTTCGAGTTTGCAGTCATGGGTAACCCATC
>CAMDAT010000257.1 GCA_945888825.1 Bifidobacterium breve
CATGAACGCGTGCAACACCTAGTTGCTCCTCGTGTACAAGTCACCCTGAGCAGTGCGAACAACTTTGATCTGAGTGCCATAGAGGTGCGACAACAAATCCGAATCCACAACCTCACCGACGCTGCCGTAATGAGCGTGACCATCAAGCAGGTACACCGATCCGCCTAGGTGTGCAAGGAGTGGATTCATATCGTGCACGACCACCAAAATGGTGATAGCTCGGCTCTGCTGCAACTCGGCAAGCAGATCAACAATCTCTCGTTGATTTCGAAGGTCGAGGTTTGCTAGCGGCTCGTCCAGCAGCAACAGCTCGGGGCTACCCACAAGGGCTTGGGCTATCGCAACGCGCTGTTGCTGTCCGCCGGAAAGCACCGACATTCGCGAGTCTGCATAATCGGCTGCTCCAACAGCTTGAAGTGCTGCCTCGACTTCGTCAGCGTCTGAAGCACTTCGACGCATTCCCCAACGGGTTCCAGTCACACTGAGTGATACCAAGTCTTTGCAGCGCACTGCTTGCCCAACAGCCTCGGAATAGTGCTGGGGGACATAGCCAATCCGAGGGTTCCCCCGTTCGGGCGTTTGCCCAAACACCGTCACCGTGCCAGCAGAGGGCGGAATAAGACCCAGCAACACCTGCAGCATGGTGGTTTTTCCCGAACCATTTGGTCCGATCACGGCAACAATCTGACCGCGAGGAATATCAAAAGTTCCATCCGACCAGATCGTTCGCCCCCCGCGAGCAACGGAAGCTGAGCGCAGCGAAATTACTGGATCCGTGGTTGTCTCCCCCGGCTCATTGCTCACCGCGTAGTTTTTAGCGCAGACAAGAGCGCCTTCAGTTGATCGACCTGCCATTGCTCAAAACTCGATGCATTGGGAGCGACGCTTTCAGTCACAGCAACTACGGGAACCTCGGCTTGTTCGGCTGTGGCTCGAATTTGCTCGGGTATAGCGCCTTCAGTCTGAATGTTGTAGATCAAGACGTCTGCATCTTGGGCTTTGATCAGTTTGTCGAAGCTGGCAATGTCGCCCGGTGAAGGGTCAGTTTCATTTGCTGCCGCTGCTGCAAACCCGGTTGGAGTGACATCTTGTAGTCCAAGGGCTACTGCCATGTAGTCGAACACCGACTCTGTAGCGGCATAGGTGCTCCCGCTATAAGAGGCTTTGATGAGAGCAATTTGATCACGGTACGGCTGCATGCTGGTGTTCCAAGAGTCGGCCTGCGCAGTGAAGTACTCAGCTGCTTTCGGAGAGAGCTTAGAAAGCTCTGCGGTGACTGCGGATGCAAACTCGAACACGTAGTCAGGGCCGTACCAAACGTGTGGGTTCTCGCCATCGCTCAAACCTGCAACATTGCCTGCATCGACTACAGGTGGCTCGGGGTTGAGCGTGGCCACAATCTTTGTGGCCCAAGGGTCGTAGTCCATACCGTTGACTACGACGAGTTCTGCATCAGTGAACTTGGCGGCATCGCCAGTCGTTGGCTCGTAGTCATGAGGGTCAACTTTGGAGGATTCGATGACAGTGGTGACGGTTGCACAATCTCCCCCGAGTTGCTCGACGATGTCTCCCCATTGGTCCACGCTCACCACCACCTGAATTGCTTCTGTTGGGCAATCTCCGGCAGGGACCGTGCTGTTAGCGGATTCCGAATCGGAACTACAACCGACTGCGATCACGCAGGTGACGAGTACTCCAACTACGAAAGATGTGCGAACCTGTGGGATTCTCATTCCCGGAATGATAATCATTCCCGTTAATAATTGCGAATGACTCTTGGGAAAGCAGAAAGGCTCGACCAAGCTGGTCGAGCCTTTCCGGTGAGATGTAGTGCTGAACTGCTGTATTGCTGACGGGCTTAGTTGCCGCCTGGAGCCTGCTCACCCTGAGGTGCCTGCTCGCCCTGAGGACCCTGAGGTCCCTGCTCGCCTTTAGGACCGCGCTCCGGACGGCCGTTGTTCACCATGTCGGTGATGCGCTCGGTAGCAGTTGCCAGCTTCTGATCAGCCTGCTCCTGAGTGATCTCGCCAGAGGTGACCTTTTCGGCAAGGTGCTCAGCAAGCTCAGTCTTGAGTGCATCAATGACAACCTGCACTTCGACTCCCTTGTCTGCAGCAATCTGGGCCAGGGTCTGACCGCTCTGCACTGCAGTGCGCAGTTCGTCCTTGGTCATGCCAAGTGCTGTTGCTGCGGCTTCAAGTCCGGGCCCACGGTGGCCTCGGCCAGGTCCGCCTTGCTCACCTCGAGGGCCTTCTGCCTTGCGTGCTGCAACCAGTGCCTCGGTTACCGCATCGGCCTGGGCCTGCGTGATGGTTCCAGCCTCAACTAGAGGCGCCAACACGGATCCGATCCGAGCTGCAGGGTCCGGACGATCGGCATTGGGTGCAGCAGGTGCATCCGGTGCCGCTTGCCCAGCCACAGTTGTGGTGGTCTCTTGTGCTCCAGAGATTCCGCTGCTGCTCAAGATCGCACCTGCAGAGCCGCCTGCGAAGAGACCGACTGCCACACTTGCTGCCACGATTGACTTCTTCATCTTGTTCATGTTCTGTGCTCCTTGGTTCTGTCAGTTCGACGCTGTGTCAGGTTGACGAGGATCAGTATCGAACCCGCAGTTGAGAACCGTATTGGGTAAAGGTTAAGAAACGGTATGAGTGCCATTTTCGTCATCTAGTTGCAGCTGGAATCCGACGACAGCCCCGCCATCTAGGCGATTTTCAGCAAAAACTGTTCCACCTTGACGTTGCACAAAATCGGCAACAATCGCTAGACCCAGACCAGACCCGGGTTGGCTTCGAGCTTCAGTGGACCGGTAGAAGCGATCAAACACGTGTGGCAGGTCCGCTTCAGTAAAGCCTGGCCCCGAGTCGCAAACCTCAATTCGGCCTGCAACGCAGTTGACGTAGATCGGCCCGTCCGACTGATCGAACTTCAGTGCGTTTTCGATCAGATTGCCAACCGCTCGCTCCATTCCTCGCGGCTGCAGCGACAACTTAGTTGCGTCGCTTTGCACGATGACCTCTCGCCCTGATCGCTGAGTTGCCTTGGTAGCCACACGGCTGAGGAGGTCGGCCACTACGACCTCTTGTAGGGGTTCATCGTTGCGCTGATCCGTCGCAAGCTCAACGACCTCGTTGATCAGACGCGTGAGTTCCTCGGTCTCGCCTTCTAGGTCCGTGAGTAGCTGCGAACGCTGGTCGGCGCTGAGTTCCTCTGAGCGTCGCAACGTAAACACGTTGGTTCGCAGACTCGTTAGTGGCGTGCGCAACTCGTGGCCGGCGTCCTGAACGAGTCGTTGTTGATCTCCCTTCGAGCGAGACAGCGCTGCGAGCATCTCGTTGAACGCCGTCCCAAGTCGGCCTGTTTCATCCGAGCCACTGACCGGGACCTGGACTTCGAGCGAACCCGTTTCTGTCACGCGTTCCGCAGCCGAGGTCAGTCGCACTAACCGAAGGGTCACTTGACGAGCAATGATCCACCCGAGCGCCGCAGCAATCGCCATGATAAACGCAGCTGCAAGCACAATGCGAGCGCGCAGCGTGGCGAGCAGTGCCTCGTTCTCGGCTAGCGATCTTGCTACTTGAAGCGCACCCCGACCCCTGCCATTGCCTGCGGTGAGCATTCGGTAGTTGCCAGGCTCGATGGTCACGGTGCGGAATGCGGACTCGGCACTACTCGAGGATGCAAT
>CAMDAT010000258.1 GCA_945888825.1 Bifidobacterium breve
AGCTGGGCGGCGGCCGGCGCGCTCATGCTTGCGCACCTCTGTCTGTGTCAGGCGGAAACAGGTTCCCGGATAGCTGCCTTCGGGTGCGGCCCCGTGTGGTGCCGCTGCGGCTTCGCGCACCTCTCGTCGCGAGCAATAGCAGTCATAGGTCAGACCAAGCTGTTCGAGTTGGTGGATTGCCTGTGCGTACAACTCGGTTCGCTCTGACTGACAACTCGCCTCGCCATCATGGGTGATCCCCAAAAGGGCGAGGTCCTCTAGTTGTTCAGCTTGAGCCGCCGGGGCAGCACCCGTAGTCAGATCCTCGAACCGGAGCAAAAACTCTGCACCGCTTTCTCGCGCCACGAGCCAAGCCGCCAAAGCTGTGCGCAGGTTGCCCAGATGCAGGCTTCCCGACGGGCTCGGCGCAAAGCGTCCGGCCGACATCTAACTTATCCCTGAACAGTCCCTGACCCGAGTGCATCCGGCAAGTGGTCCCGCCAGCTAGCGGCCACCTCGTCGAGCCCCAGATCGAACTGCCCCTTCACGCTCATGCGGTTGCCGCCAGCAACCCCGATGCGTGAATGCTCGATGCCGCGTTCCTCGAGCAGGTCAAGTACCTCGCGAAGCTTTTCGGGGTCGATGCACAACACGGCGCGTCCCGAGGATTCAGCAAAAAGATCCGAGTGATCAGCCAAGCGCGCAGCAGTGAATCCGACTCCTGACCGAACAGCCATCTCGGCAAGCGCTACTGCGGTTCCACCCGAGGACACATCATGTGCTCCTTGGACTAGGTCAGCAATCACTAGGTCCCGGACAGCATCGGCCACGCTCGCCACAGCTTCAAGGTCGACCTCGGGCAGGCGACCACGGCCGCGATGGCCATGCAGAGCAGCCCAAGCCGAGCCCGAAAGCTCTGGTTCTGTGTGACCGAGCAGCAGCAGGCGACTCCCCTCAACCAAACGCACGCCTGGCGGTGGAGACTCCAGCGCATCAACCACACCGAGCAGACCGATGACCGCTGTGGGGTCAATATCAGTGCCGCGGCTCTCGTTGTACAGGCTGACATTGCCGCCCACGCAGGGTATGCCAAAGGCCAAGAGAGCCTCGGATAGCCCATCGATAGATTCAGACAATTGCCACATGACCTCGGGGTGTTCTGGGTTCCCGAAGTTCAGACAATTCACCAGAGCCAGCGGCCGAGCGCCAACTACAGCCAGATTCATAACCGACTCAGCGACGGTCATCACTCCGCCCCGATACGGGTCCACCGAACCCCATAGGTGATTTCCATCGGTGGTCAGCGCAAGGCCACGCCCAGTATCCAAGCCCGTAGACGGGTGCTTCAGACGAAGAACCGCTGCATCGCCACCGGGGCCTTCAACTGTGTTGAGAAAAAGCATGTGGTCGTACTGCGAAGACACCCACGAGGTGTCGCTCAGCATCGCAATCAGGTCGGCGCCAGGATCAGATGGCGCGTCCAAGGAGTTCGCAGAGTCAGCCTGTCGTTGGTCAAGATCTGCTGGAGCACTACGCGGGCGGTCGTACAGCGGTGCATCCTGTTCGAGTGCCTTTGCAGGCACATCTGCAAGAACCTGTCCGCCCTGCTCGTCAAGCACGCGAAGCCGACCTGTGTCGGTGACGATTCCAATGACGTTCGCGCGAATCTCCCAGCGCTCAGCAATTGCAAGCACTGCTTCTAGATTTCCTGGTTCCACAATGGCAAGCATGCGCTCTTGGGACTCCGAGGTCATCACCTCGAAGGGCTGCATTCCGGGCTCGCGCTGAGGAATTGGAGCAATCATGACGTCCATGCCAGCGCCACCTTTGGCTGCAGTCTCGGCTGTGGCACAGGTAATCCCCGCACCTCCGAGGTCCTGCACTCCAGCGGCCAGATTCGAGTCCAAGAGCTCGAGACAGGCCTCGATGAGACGCTTCTCCTCGAACGGGTCACCTACTTGCACGCTCGGTCGCTTATCTGCGTCTGAGGCTTCGTCAGAGAATCCTGCCGATGCCAGCACTGACACTCCGCCGATGCCATCTCGCCCGGTAGTCGACCCCAACAGCACTGCAAGGTTGCCGACCCCTTCGGCTCGGCCGAGCACGAGGCGCTCAACAGGCAGCACGCCCAGGCACAGCACATTCACCAGCGGGTTGCCGGTGTAGCACTCATCAAAGACCGTCTCGCCTCCCACGGTCGGGACGCCTACAGAGTTGCCATATCCAGAGATACCTGAGACCACGCCCTCGGCAATCCAGCGCGAGCGGGGATCATCGAGTGGGCCAAATCGAAGCGGGTCCATGAGTGCAATCGGGCGGGCACCCATCGAGAAAATATCTCGCAGGATTCCTCCGGCCCCTGTGGCTGCACCCTGATAGGGCTCAATCGCCGACGGGTGATTATGGCTCTCGATGCGAATCGCAGCGCCGATCCCATCGCCTACATCAACTACGCCGGCACCCTCACCCGGGCCCACTAGTACCCACGGGGCCTCGGTAGGAAACCTCTTCAGGTGTATGCGCGAACTCTTGTATGAGCAGTGCTCGGACCACATCACCGAGAACATCGCTAACTCCAAGTGATTGGGTCTGCGATCCAAGATGGAACAGATCCGCTCGTATTCTTCGTCGGTCAACCCCAACTCGCGGTGGAGTGATCCCTCAAGTCCTTGCTCGGCCATATGCGGACGCTACCGCAGCGCCGATCGGTTCCGCGACTCCCGAAGGGGATCAAATAGGGTGACTTGAAATAATCAAACAGATGATGTGGAATATATCTATGGCAAAACGAGGACCTAAATCACTCTCTCCCGAACACAAGGCCGCAATGGCTGAAGGAAGAACCGAAGGCAGGATAATTAAGGGATACCTCGAGGCTATTCGGCGTACAAAGCCAACAGTCGGTCGACCGAAAACTGCGGATTCGGTCAATAACAGACTCGACAAGGTTAACCACCTCTTAGAGGCAAAGTTGGACCCGCTCAAGCGCCTAGGTCTGCTTCAAGAGCGAATTGAGTTGGCTGGGGAACTCAAAAAGATCGAAGAGAATTCCACTGATCTCGTGGCTGAACTTCAGCCAGAGTTCATTGCAGTAGCAAAGAGCTACGGCCAGCGAAAAGGTATCTCCTATGCGGCCTGGCGAGAATTTGGTGTCCCAGCAGCAGTGCTCAAGGCTGCTGGAATTTCTCGAGTTGCTTCGGCCTAATTAGGCACGCCAGCATTCAAGCCGGCTGCGCGTAAGAGCGAACTCATCAGGACAATGCCGTCCCGAGATCCAAGCAGGTCATGGCATGCTCGTTCGGGGTGTGGCATTAAGCCCACCACGTTTCGGCCCTCGTTACAGATTCCAGCGATGTCATCCACCGAGCCATTGGGGTTCGTGACGTATCGAAACAGGACCCGATCCTCTCCCTGGAGTTCAGCCAGAGTTTCAGAGGAACAGGTGTAATTCCCTTCGAAGTGGTTGATGGGAATTGACAAGATATCGCCCACTTGGGCCTCGGAAGTGAGCACCGAGTTTGAGTTCTCGACTCTAAGTTCCGTAAATCCACAGCGAAACTTCAGACCCGCATTCTTCTGAAGCGCACCGGGCAAAAGATTGGCCTCGGTCAGCACTTGGAACCCATTACAGATTCCAACCACTGGCCCGCCTGACTGCGCAAACGAGGCGACAGCCTCCATGAC
>CAMDAT010000259.1 GCA_945888825.1 Bifidobacterium breve
ACAAGCGATTCGGCTTTGAGTACCCCAAGCGGAACGGTGACTACAACACGGTCAGCGGTGCTCTCTTCGGAGTTGCCAGCGGTGCTGCCCGCGGTGCTGTCGGCTGGGCTCGCAGCGGTGCTGTCGCTGTGTGTCACAGTCACTCCCGATTCGTCCCAGCGAACACTGCTCACGTTGTGGTTGAGCTTCACCGTTAGGTCCTCGGCTGGGCTTGTAACTAATTGGCCGTAACCCCCAGTGACCAGCAGGTCGTCTCCGTCGCTGCCCTCGTCTTGTCCCCACCATGCAGAGAGTTCCTCGGCGGAAGCCCCGTATTCGGTGGCGATCTCGCCGTTCAACACGGCTGCTAGAACGGCCGGACTCACTTCAGTTTCTTCGGCTGCTCCGCTCTGCTCGATTGCTTGAGCCAAGGAGAGGTCGCTGTCTTGGTCATCGGCCCAGGCTGTCGCTAATTCCACAGTCTCTTGAGCCGGTTCTACCTCTTGGTCAATGTTGTCTACGGGGTCGCCGTCTGTGCCGAGTGCCGACTGCTCATAGTCAAAGGGCGAGGTTGCTACTCCAAGGTCGGCAAGTTCGGCGGCTAGTTCGCTAGCGCTGGTGTCATGCACCCAAGATGCGCCTAGCTCAATGGGGATCGGCCACCCTGTTGGCTGAACCGTTCTGATCCTTCCGCCCACTCGGTCGCTGCCCTCAAGCAAGGTCACCTCGTGGCCGGCCTTGGTCAGTTCTTGGGCTGCAGTAACGCCCGCAATGCCAGCGCCAATGACCAGAATCTTCTCGCTGCCAGTTGGCTTGCTTGCCGCAAGCTCATCAAGAATCTCTTTGGCTACCCGGACCCCAGAACTTTGGGCTCCGTGGACAGTGGCGGGGTTCTCTAAAGAGGTGGCTTCGCCTGCAAAGAAAACTCGATTGCCGAGCGGCGCAGCTAGCGCGTTGCGCATTTTGGGATCAGCTCCTACGGCCATATAGCTGTATGAGCCAAAGGTGAGCGGGTCAGTCGACCAAGATGTGCGAATCATGGCCGCAGGGGTTGGCTTGTCTGTGGCCTGAGCAGTGGATTTCGTTTCGGTAGTGCTCTTGGGCGGTGTTTCTGACTCAGCAGAGTTGTCGCTGCAGGCAGCAGTCACAAGCCACAACCCAGTTGCCAGACTGCCTTTCAGGTAGGTACGACGTTGCATCAGGGGTTCTCGATTGCCTCGATCACTGCCTCTAGGACAAGCGGGTTCCAGGTCAGAGCTAGGTCCCAAGGCAAGTCAAGTGCATGAGAGAAGAAGATGCTGTGCACATTCGGGAAGGTCAGGCTCCGGTGCTGTGGTAGGACCTCGGTTGAGACGTTGTCTGCGAGTGCACTTTGCAGGGCGACGAGACCGTCGTGAGGCCAGACCCGGCTCAATCCGGGTTTATCAAAGTGATTTCCGCCGATGGTCACCACTCGAATGTTGGCGAGTACCCCTTGCTGAAGGTCATTCCAAGCAGTTGATTGTTCTTTGCCGTCTATTCCAAGACCGTCTGTCTCTCCGGCAAGGTATCGCTGGGTGACTTGTTTGCCAGCCCCTTCCGAGTCAGTTGCATCGAGTGCTTTTGCGCCGGTCATCGCAGCCTCGCAGGCCGGGTCGCCGTTACAGGCCGCTAGCGCAAGGTCGCCATGGGCGTAATCTGCTGCGAATGCACCTGTCCATGGGGTGCCGATCGTGGTGAGTGTGCGTACCTGCAAATTGGATTGTGTTTCCTGGAGGACTCGAATGGCTGACCTTGAAAACAGCCCGCCCATGGAATGGCCAACAATGTCAACAGTGGTGATGTTGAATTCGGTTTCTAGGTGACCCAAGAATCTGGCGAGGTTTGCTCCGGCTGTGTCGATCTCTCCGACTGCGTTCACGGTCATGTCTGCTGACAGGGGAGTCGGTCCGTTGGCAAAGCCTTCCCAACCTGGGTCTTCTGATACTTCTCCGGCACCAATTCTTGCTGGTGAGGTGAACACTTGGTAGCCGGCAGCTAGTAGGCCTTCTCGTAAGAAGGTGTCGGTGTTTCCTGCTGCAAGGCCTTCGGTGCAGGCCGCGTCGGGTGTGGTGAACGGGCTGACTGCCGCTCCGCCCGACACGATGACGGTTGCGGTGTTGCTGGTCTCTTGCGTAGTCATGCCAACTCGCTCCTCATGGTGATGGGTATTGATTGATTGTGACGGATTCTCTCTGCCGCAGGAACTATTTCACCGGGCGGAGAGGGACGCCGGGAAGTACAGTCTGCTCCCTCTCATTGCTTCTTGCGCTAATGGCCTTCTGGCCGGTTGCTTGGTTGCGATTGGGGTCAAGCAGGAAGGGGCTTGTATGAAGGGGATCATTGCAAGAATTCGCGCATCGTTGATGCGCGTGTTGTCGTGGATGCTCAGCAGAATTGACTGGGCATTAAATCGAGGGCCGATCTGGATTATTGGTTGGCTTGCGCTTGCCGTGTTTACGGTGGCGTTTAGCTCCGCCGTTATCGTGAGCCTGTTCGACTTGACCCATGACGGCAGCTTTCCGCATGTCATGTGGACCACATTGATTCGAACCATTGACCCTGGTCAGATCGCAGAAGACAAGGGCGGATTCGCCTTTCTGGCACTTGGGATCACGCTGGTTGGCCTGTTGCTGTTCTCCTCTTTGATCTCGCTCACGAGTTCCCAGTTCGAACGCAGGGTTGAGCACGTTCGCCGCGGCCGTGACCCGGTTCGCTTGAAGGGGCAGAACAAAGACGAGAGCCTCCGACCGCCTTATTACGTGGTGCTGGGCTGGACTGAACTGACCCGAAAGGTGGTTGAGGAACTTCTCTTTTCGGGGTCTGGCAAGCAGGTGCCGACGGTTGCGGTCATGTCGGACACCCCATGGACTGAGATGGATGCAGTCATGCACGAGTGGTGGCGGGGGGTCCGTTCAAGTAACAAAGCTGATGATGGGGATCCCTCTGAGTCTTGGCGAAATCGACGTCAAAGTCCGGTGCAGCTTCGGACGGGCAACCCGAGTGACAAGCGTGACCTTGTCAAGATCCTGAAGATCGATCGAGCCACGGCGGTTGTGGTTCTCAACAAGGATCACATCAGCTCTGCTAACGGAAAGGAATTCACTGCTTCGCAGATATTGGCGCAGCTGCAAGAGCAGAAGGAGAAGGCAGTGAGGACATTTCCTCACTCTGCGTTTGCTGCTCAAGTTGCTGGTCCAGATACACATGACGGAAGCCACGACACCAGTGCAGAGGAGATGGAGTCTGAGACTGCCGAGACGGTGAAGTGCATCCTTGCCGTCGTCGCGGCGATTGAGAAGTCACATCCGGTTCGTGAGGTTGCACAGCCCGGCAACAAGGGTTTTCGTCGCCCCCGGGTCATAGCTGAGTTCCCTAGGGCTTCGGGCGAGCACATCAACCTTGGGTCGCTGCTCGCTGAGCGACTCAAAGCTGTGGGGGTTGAGCTCGTCACTGCCGAAGCTGCCGACCTGCAGGCTCACATTGCTGCTCAGGTTGCGTTTAGCCCCGGACTTTCGGTGGTCTTTAGGGATCTTGTGAACTTCGGTGGTAGCGAATTTTATCTGCGTGAGTGTCAGGGCGATTTGGCTGGGATGACTTTTGCTGACGCCAGGGCTTCGTGTACCGAGGCTCGAGCTGTTGGCCTGTATTC
>CAMDAT010000260.1:0-3595 GCA_945888825.1 Bifidobacterium breve
GAACCCTTCGCCACGGGACTCTTCAAGCGCGGCCAGCGCCTCAGCCTGAATGGGGCGAATCTGTGGTCTGAGGGTCGGTGCTTCCGTCTCGACTCCAACTGGCACAACCTGCCCAGCCGTTGGGCGCCACTTCGTGCGGTAGGTGCGCAGGAATTCGTGGCTGAGCGGTTGATTGCGATTGTCGGCCCACAGCTGATCAAACGCGGTGACTAGGGGCTGCACTTCTCGGGTGCCCAAGCTCCACTCAACGCCGGTTTCAATGCCTGAGCGTGACAAGTTGTTGCTGCCAACAAAGCCTTGGGCATGATCAGACTCGGAAGAATGAAACAGGTAGGCCTTTGGGTGAAACGAGGTTCGCGGATCACTAAACAGGCGCACATCCAAGTTGCCAGTTAGGGGTGCCGCATCCTCGCTCATATCAAGCAGTTGAGCTAGTGCGTCAGCATCAGTTACACACAAGTAATCAGTAGTCAGAACCCGAATCTGAGCACCACGTTCAATGGCCGACTCTAGGCGCTCGCCAATGATCCCCATACCTGACTTCATAATGAAGCTGACGAGTAGGTCGATGCGATTGAGCGAGTCATCTCGAAGGCACCGGATGAGTTCCAGGCGCAGATTGCGGCCGTCTTGAGCGTCAATCAGATGTAGTCCTGAGAGGAGCAATCCTGAGGGGGGCAGTCCAATGGGAGGCAGTCCAGTGGGAGGAACTGTGCTCGCGACGGGTTGCGCGCTCGTGATGTGAATCTCTAAGTGCCCCGAGTCGATTCCGTCTTGAAAGGAGATCTGCACAGAGTGAGCGCCCTGAGTTGTGATGCGGTCTCGCATCGCTCGGACAAGTTCCCAGAGGTCATCTCGCTCCTCGGGTAGGGCGTCAAGCCAACTCGAGATCTCGCGACGGGGGAGGACCACAACCTCGTCCTCGCTTGCAGGCTGAGGCGCTGCGACGGCAAACGCTGATGCGTTACGCGCTAACCACTCGCTTTGTGGCACCTCATCAGCCCTCCTCATGCAGGTGAGGGTAGCTGGCCTTGGCTCAGTGCTTGGATTCTCGTCGCAGAGTGTCACACCCCGTGTGTAGGTTCTCTGCGTGCTCAAAGTTGTGATGGCCGATCGGCCCCAAGATCTGATCAATGCGCTCGTAGAAGGTTTGTCTGAACCGACTCCCGACCCCTTCCAGCAGGAGTGGGTTTCGGTTCCCTCCTTGGGGTTTCGTAACTACCTCAATCAAGAACTCGCTCTGCAGCTTGGAACTGATCACAAGAACGGTCAAGCGGACGGCATCTCAGCGAATATTCAGATGGTCTTTCCAGGAGCCTTACGTTGGCTGATTCTGGATGCTGATCGTGCCGGGCAAGGCTCGGGGCAGTCTGCTGCAGAGCAGATTGTCGACCCTTGGCGTGCCGAGCGCCTGGTTTGGACTCTGCTCGAGGTGTTGTCTGGATCCTCATCCGGACTCGATGAGCGGCTCACCAACCTGAACTCGGCAGTCTCACTAGCCGGGCGTGCCCTACCAATATCACTGCTCTTTGATCGCTATATGGTGCATCGGCCGCAGATGATTCTGTCTTGGATCGACCACAAAGACGTCGGGCCTGATGGCAATGACCTGCCCGAGGCACAGCTCTGGCAGCCCAGTTTGTTTCGTGCTGTTCATGCCCGAATCACTGCTCAGTACACAAATATCTCCACCCCATCCGAACGACTCGAAGGTGCACTCAGCCGAGTCAGTTCTGGTCAGGTCAATCTGGGCGAACAAGGCAAGAAATCATTGCCGGGCCGCATCTTTGTGTTTGGTCAATCAGTCATTTCAGCCGATCTCGGCCCGCTGCTCACTGCAGTCTCGAAGCACCATAAAGTCACAGCGCTTCTGCTGTCTCCTTCGGCGGTTACATCAGAGCACCTCGCTCAGCAGGTAAAGGCAAATCCGCCTGTTCTTGCACACCGCAGCACGTCCTGGGCCTTCTCGCGATCAGACCCTCAGGCAGAAATAAACCCCAGTGTTCAACAAGGCAGCACAGCCGGACAGCTTCATCCACTACTCAACGCGTGGGCGTTACGGCCGCTTGAGTCGGCCCTTTTGATTGGCGCTGGGGGACGGGTACCGGACACTGTACTTACATCGGATGAGCTAACGGCCGACACCTTGCTCAATCGACTCCAACAAGACCTGCATGCAGGGTCGATTTCACCTACTCCCTATGTTCCAGCAGAGGAAGATGTTTCGGTACAGATTCACTCAGCACCAGGCACCACTCGGCAGGCCGAGGCCCTGCGAGACGCGATTCTTGGCTTGCTGCGTGACAATCCCGACCTGACCGAATCTCAGATCGTGATTCTTTGTCCACAACTCGAGCAGTTCGCGCCGGTCCTCAGCGCCGTGTTCGGCGCTCCTGCAAACTTCAGCGAGCAGCCAATCGATGGCCAGTTGCCTGCCCTGCGCTACAACGTGATTGACCGTTCGGCACGCTCGTTCAATCCAGTTCTCGACTCCATCGCCACCATGTTGCAGATCCTGCCTGGCAGATTCGATGTAGAGAGCGTGAGCCAATTGCTACACACATCTGCAGTCAGGGAGCGATTTGGCCTAGATGGTGAGTCACTCGGGCTGTTGTCCACGTGGACCAAAGAAGCCTGCATTAGTTGGGGCCTTGATGGTGCGCAGCGCAAGACATGGAACATCGATCCATCTCATACGGCGAACTCGTGGGCGGCCGGTGTTGATCAGCTCATGATGGGCATCGCACTGGGCGATGACCTGCGCGATGCAGTACCACCAGGCACTGCAGTGGCAGAACTAGCCGAGGCTGCAGGAGTTTCTGCTGCTCGCAAGTTTGCTTTGGCTACTGGCGGCATTGCCCCAATGCCACTCGACGACGCTGGAATTTCTACGGCAGGGCGTTTAGCCGAGGCGGTACGTACCCTTGCTTACATCCACGATCAGGTGCTTCCTGACTCCAGCAGCGAGAAGAAAAAGACCATTGAGCAATGGGGTGAGGCTCTGCGTAAAGCAGCCGACCTGATGGTTGCGCCAGCCAGATTTGAGTACTGGCAACGATCGCAATTCGACACGATGTTGAACGATCTTGTTCAGGACTCTCAGGGTGCTGGAGGTTCTGCGAACGCCGGGGAATCTGAGGGTGCTGAGGATTCTGCGAGCCAGGTGCTGTTGACCTTTGCTGATGTGCGTGCCCTTCTCAAGATGGGCCTTGAGGGTGCCAAGTCAAAAGCCCGTATGGATGTTGGAACCATTCTGGTAGCTACTCCAGGCCAACTCGCTGCAGTGCCCTATCGCGTGGTCTGCATTCTTGGCCTAGATGCCGATGCACTCCCGGGGTCAAGAGCTAGCGGCGATGACCTCATCCCTACGGCGCCCGCAGTCGGTGACCGCGACCCGCGTAATGAGGCCCGTGCCGAACTGCTCGCAGCGCTCATTGCAGCCCAAGACCACCTTGTCATCACCTGCGCCTCCCGCGATGTGCGCACGAACAACAAAGTGCCAGAGTCGGTGATGCTCGATGACCTCCTCAAGGTCATTGCACAGACCACCGGACTAGAGGTGCAAGATCTGCATGGAGTCGAGCCATCGCAGGAC
>CAMDAT010000261.1 GCA_945888825.1 Bifidobacterium breve
CTGTTCGGGATACACATGACGATCTGCTTCTCGTAACCATTCGCCCAGAAGATCTCGCCTGATCCTGTTCCACGAGAGCTACCGGCTGACCCCCGGCGGACCCACCAGTGCTGGCCATAGAGCCAACCGTCATCGGGATCTACCGAGACTGCTGTTCTTGCAGCGTTCACCCAGCCCTCGGGCAGTATGCGCTGCGAACCCCAAACGCCATCGCGCAGGTAGAGCAACCCAAATCTTGCAAAGTCCTGAGCAGATGCAAAAAGGTAGGAGGATCCAATAAAAGTGCCGGCGGCATCGAAGCGTGGCTCCGCAGTACTCATGCCTAGTGGACCAAAGAGCCTGTCCTGAAGGAACTCCTGCATGACTCTGCGTCGCTCAACAGGGTCGGATCCTGCGCCGAGGACCTGCGCTACGTGCCGGGCAATGATGTTGGTAGTGCCACTCGAATAATTGAAGACCTGACCGACGCTGTGCTCCAAGGGGCGCGAGGCCGCATAGCTAGCAACGTCATTTGTTCCCGAACCGAACAACATCTCTAGGCAGTCTGATTCCTTATCGTCTACGTAGTCCTCAACAAACTGCAGTCCTGAGCGCATCTCTAACAGGTCATTCATGGTGATGGCCTGGCGCGGATCGCCTACAGACTGCCATTCGGGCGCGTCAACCGGCATGGTTGGGTCGAGCAGACCGTCGGCCACAAGTATTCCAACAGCAGCCTGAGTAATGCTTTTGCCCACAGACCAAGAGATCAAGGGCGTCTGTGCTGTTACCTCTGCTGCGTAACGCTCTTCGACGATCAGCCCGCCTTGCACGACCAAACAAGCCAAGGTCTCACCAAGAGAGTCAGCGCTAGCCGGGTCGAAAGCCTGATCGAGCAAGTCGCGTAGCCGTTCGGGGTCCCCAGCTAGCTGAGGCCCGGAACTCCACGAAGAAGTTGGCCAACTCATTTCCGCAGGCTGAGCGGGCAGCGAAGGCAGCGAAGAGTTGCTCGCAGGAAGACGAGAGTCGCTCGCAGGAATTCGAGAGTTGCTCAAGCCAGTGGCCTTCCAAAGGGCAAGCTCTCTTGCCAAGTAAGCAGGAATGCTTCGGCCGCATAGCAGGCTGCTAGGTACAGCCCTTCGGGATGCGTCGACAGCTGACTGAGGGCGCTAGAAAGCGTGTCCTTGGCAGTGGCTACAACCTGTTCCGCAGTGGCCGAATCTGCTGGGTGATCCGCAAACAATGGCCCAGCAGTAGAAATGAAATCGGGAAGAACAGCGATGCCGCGATGTGTTGCAACGGCTAAGCCCTTTGCAGTCACCGGTGCAGGTGCTACCGGAACCACCATCTTGCAGTCCAAAGTCTCTGCAAGGAGGTGGTCAATCAGACCCATTTTGGATCCACAAAACAGCAGATCTGTCTGAGTTTGAAACAATTCGTTGCTAGGGACTTCTGAACCCAAGCTGGTCGGCAGTGCAGTACCTGACTCGGCAAGCAGACCCAAGAGTTCCTCAAGGTTGAATCCCTCTGGGTTCACGACTGCGCCAGCGAAGGTGCCAAGTCCAACTATCTGCGCTCCGTGAGTTGCTGCGGCGGCAATGAAGGCCGCAGTGTTTGCACCCGTCCCTTCGAGTATCACCCGAGCCCCTTCAAGGGATCCGTGCGCTGTTGCCGCGGCAGCAAAGGCGCCCTCTGCGAGGAGTTCCTGATTGAGCGTGCCGTGCGCTCTGGCAGTCTGACCGATCCTGCTGCGAGTGTCGGCCTGAGCGAGTTGGCTCAGATCTGAGTCCGACACACCTTTTGCAGCTTCGAGTGACAGTTCCCCGGCAGAGACTCGGTCCAGAACTGCATCCACAAAAGCGGCCATGCCAGCTTTGCTCTCGGCCGGGTCCACGCTCACCCCTGCTGAGGCACCCGAAACCTGTTCGTTCAGAATGGCCCAGGCATAGGTCTGCGAGCGGGCCATAGTCTTGGCCCCGTCCATGAGGATCTTCTTGGCTAGACGCACCACACCCGTGGCACGTGTAGATCCGGGTAAGTCAGTAACAACAAACCCAGTCATGGGGGAGGGTGTTTCGGCTGCGATCTTTTGGATTGGCACGTCCGCAGTCTGCCCGATGACTGACAAGATCGCATAGGCAAGGGGCTCTGAGCGCCAGAGAGGTCTTGGCAGCACTCCCTAAAAAAATGCCGGGCCTACAAAAATGCCGGAGGCCATGTGGAAGAAACCCCCCGAATCCATCCACATGGCCTACCCGGAACCGGGAGGCATTCTGCAATTTGGTGCCTACCTCGGAAGGTGTTCACTGAACCGCTGATTCCTCTACCGGACCAACAAAGTTGGTACATGCACCATAGACACAAAGAGTGACCTGTGTCACGCGGATCTTGGGAAACCTAGATATTAGCACTCAAAGTGCAGAAACTTTATGGGTGCTACCTGCATCCAGAGAGCGAAAATGCATGCCGCTTTCCGGACAGAAAGCAGCGAAACCCTAGAACGTGTACTGGGCGGCGGCTCGGCTCGAGAGCTCGGCCACAATCTGCTCTTGGATCACCTTCTGGTGAGCTGGGTGGTCGCTGTACAACTCGTAGCCCGCAACATCATCGAACTCCGCCATGATGATCATCTGTGCGTTTCCGTCCGCAAGGCCAAGGTCCGCGTTCACCGAAAACTTTCGGACCGTAGAGATCTGAGGAGCCAATGCGTGCAGGGACTCGGTAATTCCTGCGATGACCTCTGCAGAAGTTGTGTCTTTGAAACTGAGCAGAACAACGTGACGCAACATGGGATCCCTCGCAGGAGTCGTAGGAACAAAAACCTCTCGGCGTCAGAGTAGTTGGCAGCTTGAAGCCTTGCTGAAATGTTCACCTGCCGGGATCGCTCTTGCCTTAGCTCCGTTATGCGGGGGAGAGTACTGGCATGCGTGACGTTGATCGGGGAAGCGGAGTGCTCATTGCGCTTCATGGCCACGGAGATGACCCGGCCTCGGCTCGAGCTTGGGGGCGACAGCTTGCGCCCCACGGCTGGGAAGTTCTGGCTCCTGGTGCTCAAGAGGATGCTGGCGGACAACGCAGTTGGTTCTCTACCGGCCCTCGCGGGGTGGTCCTAGGGGAGCTTCGTTCTTCGGCTCATAAAATCGGTGACCTTGTTGAGCGACTTCAGGCCGGTGGGTCGCGTGTAGCTGTTGCAGGATTCTCACAAGGTGGAGCTCTAGCGCTGGCACTTGGCCTGTTTGGGATACACCCCGATGCAGTGATCTCGATCTGTGGCTTCTATCCAGAACTTGAAGGCAAGGTTGAGCTAGCCGTTGCGAGCGGGAGTGCACCGGCTGCTTCGCAGGCAACACAGGTTCTGGTGCTCAATGCTGCCGAGGACGAGTTCGTGCCGGCCTTCTTAGGGGCGGACGCTGCGGCCATGCTGTCAGCTCAAGAAATTCCTTCTACCTATCAGGTTGTTGCCGGCGGGCACCAAGTTGGGAAGGACGCCCTGGAGTACTCGCGAAGTTGGCTGGCTCGGGTGTTGAGTTCGGGAATTCGAGTCTCACTCGGGTTGCCAGTAGACCGAGTTGATACTGCCGCTGAGTTGGTCTCGGGCGCAGCCGTTGCGGACT
>CAMDAT010000262.1 GCA_945888825.1 Bifidobacterium breve
GCGCGTCCACCGCGAATCAAGCCAATCGAGGCTCGGGGGCTTGCACCGAGTTCTATGTAGCTCCGAAGCTCGGCTAGGCCAAAGTTCTCTGGGGTGCGGGTGCACAAAACCAGATTCACAGCGTATTCCAGCACGCTGCGATCGACATAGACACGCTCCGCCGCGCCTTGCAGCTGCCGTACCTGATCCAGAGTCACTACTTGGTGGGCTTCGGGGGCCGCAGTTCCCATCCGCTGAACGATTTCTACTGCTTCGGCAGGAGACGGGTATCCCAGAACAACCTTCATCAAGAACCGGTCTCGCTGGGCCTCGGGTAGCGGGTAGACACCCTCAGATTCAATGGGGTTCTGGGTAGCGAGCACGATGAAAGGCCCGTCGAGTTTATGTGTCGTTCCGCCAATCGTGACCTGCTGCTCAGCCATGACCTCTAGCAGAGCGGACTGCACCTTGGCTGGGGCGCGGTTGATTTCATCGGCCAGTACAAAGTTGGCAAAGATCGGTCCGAGTTCCACATCGAATGATTCGCTCGAGGCTCGGTAGATTCGAGTTCCCACTACGTCGGCTGGCAGCAGGTCTGGGGTGAACTGAATACGAGAAAAAGTTCCGCCTACTGAGAGCGCCATGGTCTCTGCAGACAGCGTCTTTGCCAAGCCCGGAACACTCTCTAACAGGCAATGTCCGCCAGCAAGCAAACAGGTGAGCAGCCGTTCAATAGCGCGATCCTGACCCACGATGACTTTCTTCATTTCGAACAGCAACTGTTCGAGGACTGCAGAATCAGCCAGAGGTGCCTGAGGCTGGGCTGGGTCGGTTTGTTGTGGTGTCGGGGCGGGGTCCATCTGGCTCCTCGTGTGAGCAGTGCTGCTCGGAATGGTGACAAGTGCGGTGTAGGTAGATCTGCAGAGCGGTTTTCTGTACGGGATGCACCGTACGGGGGGAATTGATGTTCTGCTCGTCGCAAGCTCGAATTACTGACGTAATTTTCAGCTCATTGCTGTACTGCTGTTGACATAGCTTGCCCCGCGTGGGCAGGACCCTTGTGCATCTCGCTGCGCAGCAGGAGATCAACAGGTCAACACTGCTCGCTTGGGACTCGCAGGTACGCAGTTGCAGGGCGGCATGGTAGGGAGGACTTAATAGGGAGACTGAGTGGGAGACAGAGACTGCAGGGGCCCGCGACTTGTAGCATGCACTTCTCATGTCACCCATATTGATCATCATCATTATTTTCGCAATTGGCGTTGTTGTAGCCGGGGCACTCTTGCTCGGCCGCCCCAGCAAGGGCGAACTCCTTGAGGGCCCGCCAGAGGGTGTCTTACCTCGTGAGGCAGGAACTCAAGCCCTAGACCCAGATTCCTTGGACGGTCCAGAGATCGAGACGGTCGAACCCGTTGCCGGAATCTTGGGTTCGAGCGTTGCGATTACTGGTCCGGAACTCACTGCCGAAGAAGAGGCCGCAAATATCGCAGCGGCTGAGGAGGCAGAGCAGGAAGGCGAAGATGCCAGACTCGCTCAAGTAGCCGAAGAGGCTGCGGAGGATGAGCGCCCAAATTTTCTTGAGCGCCTTGCGAAGGCGCGCTCTACGTTTTCGGGTTTCCTTGGGTCAGTTCTCTCACGATCCCAAATTGATGCCGAAAGTTGGAACGAACTTGAAGAGGCTCTGATTCGGGCAGATGTGGGAATCGGTCCGAGCCAGAAATTGCTTGATGCAGTGCGAGTCACCGTCAAAGAGAACGGTCTGACGACATCGGCGGAACTTGTCGAAGCAGTGAAAGATCAGATGAAGGCAGATCTTGCAGGCCCAGTCACCCTGGCTCGCGCCCAGACTGCACCCACAATCTGGCTGTTTGTTGGCGTCAATGGCGTTGGCAAAACCACCACGATCGGAAAGCTCGGCAAGCGACTCACCGATCAAGGCGATCGCGTTGTGATGGCAGCCGGCGATACCTTTCGCGCAGCAGCGGCAGAGCAACTTGGAACCTGGGCGGATCGCTGCGGTGCAGATCTGGTCCGAGGCGAAGAAGGCGGAGACCCCTCGGCCGTCATCTTCGATGCCGTCGCTTCAGCTGCAGCCAAGGGAGCAGACATCGTCCTGGCCGATACTGCAGGGCGGTTGCACAACAAGACCAACCTGATGGAAGAACTTTCGAAGGTGAGACGAGTTGCAGACAAGGGTGAAGGAACCGTCACCGAGGTCCTGTTAGTACTTGATGCCACCACAGGCCAGAACGGCCTACAGCAAGCTCGTCAGTTCACAGAGGCCACCGAGGTCACAGGTGTGGTTCTGACCAAGCTGGATGGCTCAGCCAAAGGTGGCATTGTTTTTGCAATCCGTTCTGAGCTTGGAATTCCCGTGAAACTGGTGGGACTAGGCGAGACAGCGGTTGACCTTGTGGACTTCAACTCAGATGAGTTTGTCGACGCCCTCTTTGCCCAAGACTGAGCGTTGGAGTCAACCACTCAGGGACCGGTAGCATGAGGGCCAAATGTTTGAGTCACTCAGCGATCGATTTGATGGAATTTTTACTCGGCTTCGTGGGAAGGGTCGACTTTCTGAAGCAGATGTAGACGAGGTGCTGCGGGAAATCCGCATGGCGTTGCTCGAGGCTGACGTCAACCTGGCCGTAGTCAAGGCGATGCAAGAACGCATTCGCGAGCGTGCTGTAGGAGAAGATCTTTCCCTTTCGCTCAACCCGGCGCTACAGGTCAAGAAGATCGTCCTCGAAGAACTCACCCAAACTTTGGGCGGCGAGACCCTCCGCATCACCTACGCATCCAAGCCCCCCACTGTGGTGTTGATGGCCGGTCTGCAGGGATCCGGTAAAACCACCAACTCGGCCAAGCTGGCAAAGTGGTTCAAAGCCCAAGGTCGCAACCCCATGTTGGTGGGTGCCGACTTGCAGCGGCCCGCCGCAGTGGCCCAGCTGCGCACTCTGGCCGCTCAGATCGATGTGCCGGTGTTCTCTGCTAGTGATGAGGTGGTCCTCTCCGGCGTAGGCGATCCAGTCGACGTTGCTCGAGCAGCAGTCGCAGAGGCACGTCGCTTGGGACGAGATGTCCTCATTGTCGATACTGCGGGTCGCCTCGCAATCGATGCCGAGTTGATGACTCAGGTAAGGCAAATCTCCGATGAGGTGCAGCCGGACTACACCTTCTTGGTTGTTGACGCCATGACAGGCCAAGACGCCGTGGCGGTTGCCGAGTCGTTCCACGCCACGCTCGAACTCGACGGTGTGATTCTGACCAAGCTGGATGGCGATGCTCGCGGTGGAGCAGCACTGTCAGTAAAAGAGGTAGTCGGCAGACCAATTGCGTTCGCATCTACTGGCGAGAAGCTCGAAGACTTTGACCTGTTTCATCCGGATCGTCTGGCGGGTCGAATCCTCGGTGAGGGTGACCTTGCCACCTTGATCGAAAAGGCCGAGGGTGCATTCGAACAAGACCAGGCTGAAGAGGCCGCTGCCCGTCTGATGGACGGCTCGTTCACGCTTGATGACTTCCTCGACCAGATGCAGGCGCTCAAAAAGATGGGCCCTCTCTCTGGCGTGATGGCCATGTTGCCCGGAGTACCCAAAGAGGTTCG
>CAMDAT010000263.1 GCA_945888825.1 Bifidobacterium breve
GCTGTTGATGCAGTGCTGTCGATGTAGTTAGGCATCACCGTAGCGAGGTCAGTTCAGCTCGCGCCGGAATCTTGGCGGTCTCGCAGTACCGGGATCGGGGGGCTACTAGAACGCGTTCCTGTTTTGCATTACCTTGGCGACATGCGTACAGAACTTTGTGATCGACTCGGTATTGAATTCCCTATCCTCGCCTTCACGCATTGTCGTGACGTTGTTGCCGCAGTGAGTAACGCTGGCGGCATGGGAGTGTTGGGCGCGGTGGGTTACACCGTTGAACAACTCGAGACTGAACTGGCTTGGATCGATGAGCACACTGACAAGCCTTACGGGGTTGACGTGGTGATCCCTGGTAAGTATGAGGGCATGGGCGAGATGGATCCCATCAAGTTGGAGCAGGAGTTGCTCACGATGGTGCCCGATGAGCACCGCAGATTCGTCAAAAAGATTCTGGCTGATCACAACGTGCCCGAACTTCCAGAGGATGAACTCCCTCCGGCCTTGATTGGTTGGACCGAGGCAACTGCTTCGCCACTCATTGACGCAGCGCTTCGTCACCCCAAGGTTCGCCTCATTGCGAATGCACTCGGAACCCCTCCAGACGAGGTGATTCAGCGAGTTCATGAATCAGGTCGTTTGATTGCTGCATTGTGCGGTTCGCCCAAACAAGCACTGCACCACAAGGACGCGAATGTTGACATCATCATTGCTCAGGGCACCGAGGGCGGCGGCCACACAGGTGATGTCGGTTCGGTAGTTCTGTGGCCACAGGTGATCGATGCTGTGTATCCAATTCCTGTGCTTGCCGCTGGCGGTATCGGCACGGGTCGCCAGGTTGCTGCCGCTTTGGCAATGGGCGCCGAAGGCGTGTGGACGGGGTCCATCTGGCTGACTGTTGAAGAGGCTGATCAGGCTCCTGCTCAGGTTGAGTCACTGTTGGCTGCAACGAGTCGTGACACGGTGCGTTCACGCAGTTGGACGGGTAAGCCTTGTCGCATGCTTCGTAACGAGTGGACTGACGCTTGGGAAGACCCAGCAAATCCAGATCCGCTTGGCATGCCACTGCAGTTCATGGTGACTGGCGAGGCTGTGGCGCGTGGCCACCACTACTCACAGCAGGCCAAAGACGTGAACTTCAACCCAGTTGGTCAGATCGTGGGCACCATGAACAAGGTGCGCAAAACTAAAGACCTGATCGCAGACATGGTTGATGAGTATCTGGAATGCTCAAACCGTCTTGAGATGCTCAACGAGCGTGCAGCGGGTGCCGAAGTCAGCTGAGCCCTGCTAGCTGAGTGCACTGACCACGGGCGGCCAGCCTGGTTTATTTGACGATGATGTCGCGGCAGCCAAGCGAGATGCCTTGGCCACTCGGCTCGTCAAACACCGTGACGCAGACACTTCGCGTGCCTTTGCTTCCGTCCCAACTGACAGAAAACCTGCCATCGGTAGAGCGGTAATCGCGAACTGCCTGAACGCTGCCCATGGTCGAGACCACGCGCACTAGTGGTGAGCCATTCGGGTCAGATGATTGACCGCTCACGGTGATCCGTCGGCCTGCTGCTGCAGCCTGGGTAATGGCACCGCTCGGCAGTGAGTTGGACGGAGTTGGTGCTGGCGTTGGTGGCGCTGCAGTGGACCCGTTCACGGTGAACCTCGTGGACATCAGTTGCCGGTTTGACGCAACGTTCGAGTTCACCCCTGAGCGGAATGCTGTACCAGTCAGATCTCGACTCGTGCCGCTCGGTCCGCCCGTACCGATGACACGGATAGTTGCTTTGTCTACGCGTCCAGAGGCTCCGAGCGGTCCAAGAACCTGAACCGAGGTAACGGTTCCTAGGCCGAACCAAGAGCCAAGTTCAGTGCCGCTAAAAGCTCTGCTCCAGGCAGCATGGGGGTTCCCACCGGTGCTATCAAATGGGTCTGGAACGCCTCTCAAGTAAGGAACTTGTGAGACCCAGACGTACTCACTGTTTTCTGTGTGACCACCGCTACTGGCCGAGTAGACCGCATCGATCAGTTGCGAGTTATACGTAATGACTTGGTTCGTGGTTGCGTTCACTGCGTTTTGCCAGTTCGCAACCTCGTACTTGGTTCCCGTGTAGGACTGATGCAGCACCGAGCCGTACAAGTCAAAGTCGGCGGGTCCCCGAACAGCAATGCGCTTTTGGGCAAAGGTACGGCCGGCTGTGGCCTGGGCCTTGAGTGCTTCGATCGGCCAAGAGGAAGACATTTCTCCTAGGCCGTAGAGATACTGCTGCATGGGTAGGCCCCAGACGACAGCTCGAAGGCCACCCGCTGGGTCTAGCGAGATGCGCAGCATCCCGTAGCGGTAGCTGTAACCAGGGGTGCTGAGCTTGAGCGGGCCGCCGGCGCTCCAGAGTTGAATGTCAACGGTGCCGCCAGTAACAGCAGTGAGTCCGCCCGACCAAGCAATGTTGTTTCCAAATCGTGTGGCAGTAACGGTTGCGCCTCCGGGCGCCCAGCCGATTCCCTCAAATGCAGTTGACCCACCGGTTGTAAGGGTAAAGGCGTTTTGTTTTTCGGCTACCAGCACCCGCAAGTCATTGTTGATCGTCGCTGCCGGCGTTACTGCTGCGCCACGGTAATACCAGCCAAGAATGTCATTAAAGGAACTGCCATTGGCAGCCATTCCACGAGCTCCCCACTGGCTCATACCAACAGCGTGGCCCCAACCGGACCCATTGAACGTGAACGTTGCGTCCTGCGCCGAGACTGCCGTTGTTCCGCCGCTGATGCCATAGAAAGCCAGCGAGACAACAATCAACAACCAGGGGAACAACAACTTGATACGCCGCGGTCGCAGCGTGGCGTTGTCTCCTGGGGTTGCTGCACTGACGTGCAGGCGCGGATTGATCATGAGGAATCTAATCGACCTGATTCCCGAGCCACTTGAGAAATTCGCCGATTAAAACTTTCCCTGAAAATTCGCCCTAACCTTGAGAACTGCTTAGTACCTGTGCTTTTCAGCCGATATAGGAACCCAGAAGCAGCGAGTCTGCGAGAGATAGTCGACTAGCACGAGAGGACCCATCCGCATGACGAGCAGCAACCGCAGCCGAACTGAACCAAGCTTCGGTGCAACGCGTCAGCCCCTTTTTGGCTCCTACCAGCCAGATGCTGATGGGGCAGAAGGGGCAACTTCTGCAGTGCTCGAACCAGAACTGTCGCTCCGTGGCCGACTAGCAGTCATTACCGGGGGTGCAGGATTGCTCGGCGCAGCCATGGCATCTGAACTCGGTGCTCGTGGAGCTGATATCTGCTTAATGGGCGATGACCCTGTCGAGCTTCGCCGCACCCTTTCAGAACTCGACCCCAGTGTGCGTTCAGTAATGCTTCGCTGTGACCTGTCCTCTGAGTCAGAGGTGCTGTCGGCTACCGACGTTATTCATCGAATGGGCCGACCCGTTGACCTTTTGATCCACGCAGCCGGCTTACAAGCCCCAGCATCTGTGGCGACTGGCGCTGTGGAGAGTCTTGACGAGCACTACCTCTGGAACCTGCGAGGCCCGTACCTACTCAGTCAGCAACTGCTACCGGTGCT
>CAMDAT010000264.1 GCA_945888825.1 Bifidobacterium breve
TGCACTTCGGCCTGGTCTACTGCGTGCATGCCAACTGCGAGCGGCTCGGCGAAGGCAGCAACATCAAGGGCAACGTGATCGGGAACAATATGTAGGCGCTGCTCGGGTTCAGTCACACAGAGCAGGGGAGTGAGACCGCCGAAGGGTCCGCCGCTACCGTATTTGCTGATGGGTTCGGATGAGCCCGCTTGAACCACCACGCGATCGCCAACATGTACCGAATCCACCTCGGGACCCACCCAGTCGACCGTGCCCGAGATCTCGTGGCCCAGACACAGCGGTTCGGGCCCAGGACCGGCAACTCCGCCCATCTTGATGTAGCTCAGGTCGCTCCCGCAGATGCCACAGGCTGCAACGCGCACAAGCGCATCACCTGGGCCGGGTTCCGGGTCTGCAATCTGGTCGACGCGAACGTCTGCTGGGCCGTGAACTCGTACTTGCAACAATGTGAGACTCCTAGTCAATGCGTCTGGATTAATGGTTGTCTGACCGAGCAGGACTAGCCCGCTAGGTAGCCGCCGTCTACTGCAATGGTCGCGCCCGTGATGTATGTGGCAGCTGATGAACACAAGAACAGTGCAGTGCCGACAACTTCTTCAGATTGGCCGAGTCGACCCATTGGAATGTGCGACAGCTCACCTGCGAGCAACTCAGGGAATGCGGCCATCGGCGCAGTCATCGGGGTGTCGATCACGCCGGGAGCAATTGCGTTAACTCGTACGCTGCGGCTGGACCAGCGGCGTGCGAGGTTTGCAGTCCAAGTAACAAGCCCCGCTTTGGCTGAGCCGTAACCCGGCACAATTTCGGTAGCGCGAAACGCAGTCATTGAAGACATGTTGATCACGCTTGCGCCGCCAGAGAGTTCGCTCGCAAAGAGCAACCGGCGACTTGCGGTTGTCAGGCGCATGGGGCCAACCAGATTCAGCTCTACAGCGGCAGCGAAACCCTCTGGACCCCATTCGTCCAGACCCTTGGGCAAGCTCGCACCTGCGTTATTGACCAACACATCCAACGCACTAAGTGAGGCCACGAGTGCGTCTACCGATTCCGTATCGGTGAGTTCAACCTGCCGGTATCCGAACCCGTCAAGGTCAACGGCGTACTCGGCAGCCGAGGCCTTAGTGCCAGTCACGATGACCTCAGCTCCGCTTGCTGCAAAACCTTGAGCGATGGCATGTCCGATACCGCTAGTACCCCCGGTGACCAACACAGCAGCCCCAGCAAAATCGAAACTCGCAGAATTGTGTGCAGCGGTGCTGGAAGGCGGGTCTGATGGGCTCATGGCTTCTCCAATTTGGCTATGGAGCGACGTAACCACGCGCGCTCCCAGAAGTTTGTTGTGTTCTCGATCAGGTGCTCATGTGCTGCAATTGCAACGCCCAGCGCCTCGGCGTGTCGGGGTTCGGTGGCCAACAAAATGTCGGTCAGCTGTAATGCCTCTACTGCCCGGCCAGCCCGAAGGTGCGCAGCAGCCATGTCGACAAACGCATCCGCCCCTGCGGCGGCTACTAAGTCGGGGGCGACTGCTAGGGGAGTCACCCCAAACAGCTCGGTTGTGGACCGGTGATGAAACCAGCCTGCGTAGTTCTCCCAAATGGCGCGCACGTTCCACTTGGTCTGACCGTACCCTTCGCCTACATCAAGGTGGTCTGGAGTCTGAATCTCTTGCATCAGCGTGTAGACATCAGCGCCAGTGTTCATGCCAGCCACAGTTTGGTCGTGCACTGAGTGCATTGCCTCTTGCATGGCCCGGACCTCACCCGCAATCAGGTCGGCGCCAATGATCGGATCAAAGTGACCAGTGATCAGCCGCTCGGGTGCAAGCTCAAGCACCAGATTGAGAGAGTCAATGTAGGTGAGAGCGTCGCGGTATCGGTCGCCGCGAATGGTCACCAGATTGGGAACGTGGCCAAAGAGCGGGCCAAATAAGTTGCCCGAGAACAGGGTCCGAGACTCGGGTAGCCAGATGACCATCGAGTCAAAAGTCTCCCCGCCAGGAGTCGCGATGAGTTCTAGCCGGCGCCCACCGATCTGAAGGGCTAGGCGATCCTCGACGAGCAGTGTTGGCTCGGGACGCGCCTGGGGAACTGCTCCCACTCCGACTGATCGGGCGTACTCCATGGCGCCGAGAATGGCATCCATAAAGGCAAAGGCCGAGTTGCGAGACCGGAACGTCTCAAGGCGTTCGTTGTCATCTCGCCACATGGTGAAGTTGGCCTGCGCCACCACCTGACTTTCATCGTCTTTCAGCACGTCGAGGCCGCCAACGTGGTCGTAATGACCCTGAGTGAGCAGCACGGAGTGAACCGCCGAGGAGTCCACAGCGTCATACGCACGTGCATGCAGCGGACCCTCGAATCCCATCCCCGTGTTGATAATTACCCGGCCCTCTTCGGTGGGGATCATGTAGCTGTTCGACCATCCGGGTGACATCCAGATGTCGTCGCCAAGATCGATTGCCGGAGCGTCGGTGGCAGCAGCCATGGAGTCGGCACCCGGTCGCGATCGGTGGATTCCAGACATCAGTTCACCTCTTTGCGGATCTGTGGGAACGCATCAAAATAAAACGCGTACCGTTCGTAGAGTTCAGATGGATTCAGACCAAAGTCACCCTGCAGGTCATACACGATACGACCCTCCTTGCCGCGAGGGTTGCTCTCTATATATTGCCGCAGCCCTTTGCTGGCTTGCTCGGTGAGGTCAAGGCCAGACATCTCAATGATGCGCTCAGCCATTGCTTGGTCATCAGAGATGAACTCTTTGAACTCAACGTCTACCCGCTGCGCTGTGGGGATCAGATGAGCGTCGCGCACTGCGGCACGCAGTAGTCGCTCAACGCGATCCACCCAATATGAAGCTAGCTGGTCGGCATCGATCTGCACGCGACGGTTGCGGTCCCCGTAGGCAAGCATGGTGATTGCGGACTGCAACACGGCAACCGGGTCGCGAAGTGTGAACGCAACGGTGGCATCTGGGAAAGTTGCCATTAGGGGCCCGAGCCGCTCTAGATGTTGCGGGCATTTCAGTACCCAGCGATTTGGCCCTCGTAAATAGCTGAGCACTTGCAGCTCGCGATGCAAGAAGGCGTAGTGCGCAAACTGATCAAGGTTCTCGGCATGGTCTCGCCACTCCGGAACTCGAGCGTGCCATTCCAACACATAAGTGCAGAGGTCCAAGTCGAGCAGTTCGCACTCTTCCTCGATGCTCGTGGGTGGACGATCATGCATGAGCGAGGTGAGCGGAGAGACCTGCTTCGAAGCCTCGTAATCTGTCTGGCAGCGAAGGTACCGAGGGTCGATTCCGTCGCGGCCCGGGCCATCGCCAATCAGGGGGATAGGCTCGGCAACCTCCCACCAAGGCATCGACCGGAATCGTGTATCAGTGGCGAGCAAATTAACGAGGTGCGTGGTTCCTGAGCGGGGCAAGCCGACCACGATGACTGGGGGCTCGAGTTCGGTCTCAACCGACTCCGGATGCCTACGAATGAAGTCCTCCAGACGAAGCCTGGCTGCGAGCAGACCTACGAGCCGACGGCGAACAA
>CAMDAT010000265.1 GCA_945888825.1 Bifidobacterium breve
CGGTTTCTCGGTGCCGCTTTCCGGTGCCGCCAATCAGCTCTACAAATGTGTGAATAACCAATGGGCAGTCGTGAGCACCTTGGACGGTGGCACTGGCCCCACAGGTGCGACAGGTGCAGCGGGCACAAACGGTGCAGCGGGCACAAACGGTACAAATGGAGTTAATGGCGCACCCGGCACAAACGGTACAAATGGAGTTAATGGCGCACCCGGCGAAAAAGGCGACAAAGGCGACACCGGCCCCGCCGGCCCAGCCCTCGCGGGTTATGGGCTGCCCCGCTCTAACGTACCTGCCAATCTTACCCCGGCTGAGCCAAATGATGTCTTCTTTGACTTACCCGCTCTCGTTCCCCCCGCAGGGACTTACGCAGTGAACTTCGCAGTGGGAATAATCACGTTCGATGAAGTACAGGCAAATTGCTTCGTAACGATCGACGGATCTGTTGCTAATGACGTCTCGGAGCCAACCGTCAATATCCCTGGCAGCTTGAGTCAAGGTTCGGTTATGGGCACAGGATGGATTACCGTCGCTGGCGACGAAATCGTGAGCGTGGCTTGCATTAGTCGAAACGCCGGAGAAGGTCAAGCATTCGGCCAAAACCTCAACCTGATCCCCCTAGCCTCGGTCACAGTCCCAACCACCATACCCATCTGATAAGCCTCGTCGGCTAACGCTTGCCGCTAGCCAGAAACCAAAACTCGCCCGCTTTGTCTTGCGAGCGACCCCCTATAAAGGGTCGCTCGCATAACAGAGCGGGTTTTTGGGTTTTGGCCGAAGGCTGCGTCAAGTAGGGCTGCGCCTTCGGAACCCACGTCTACGGTGCCGTCGGATGGGTCGAGCGCTGGGGATCCCACCCCCGGGTCTCACCCCCACCAACTCGTTTCGTCTTGCGCCTGACCCCCTATAGAGGGTCACTCGCATAACAGAGCGGGGTCCTTTGGGTGGGGGACCTGTCTTTCGTGTAGGGAAAGAAAATTGGACTTTTTGTCCAAATATTTGGTACTGACCGGATTCATAAGGATGCAGGCCGTATCCCGCGGTATGTTCTGCATCATGTCCCTCGAAGTCGAAAATCATGAAGGCAAATCCCCAATCGCAGTCATCATTAACGGGCCGAGTTCCTCAGGGAAGTCGACCCTGTCGAAAGCGCTTCTTGAGCGCCTGACTGACCTAGCCGACGGAGACCCCAAAGCAGCATTCGTTCCAGTGGCGTTCGACGACATGCTCGTGCTGGTCTCGGACAAGTTGTACCCAATCAACTTTGTGAAGCTTCAAGACGGTGACCTTTCCCGCCTGATTTCTCGTGAGCCAAACGATGGGCGCGCTGCTTGGGAGTACGCCGATGAAAGCGAAGCCCCAGGCAAGCACGGGGGGAGTCCTCGAGTTCGTCTTGTTCTGAGCCCGTTTGTTCGCAATCTGGTCAGCGGAGTTCATCGCGGCTGGGGCGCTCATCTTGAGCTAGGAACAAACCTGGTCATCGATCATTTTCTTCAAGACAGCGACTGGTGCGAAGAGATGTTGGAAGTCCTAGACGCCACGGGGTGCCGCCAGTTCTTTGTTGGTGTCTACTGCGGGGTTGAGGAACTCGAACGGCGTGAGGTCTCCCGCGCTGATGGCCAACTCGAGGTTCGGCCGCTCGGACTTGCACGTCGAGGTGACGAACTCGTTCATAGCCATGGGCTGGACTACGACGTGATTGTTCACTCAGATGTGGAGTCAACCGAGGAGTCAGTGGAGTCAATTATTTCCGCAATGCGCAGCGGCGGTTACCTGTAAGCCATCGCCTCAGCCACCCCCGTAACAACCAGGCGCAGCCGTTCGTTGTTATAGAACGTGGAAGGATAACGAGCTAAGCCTACTGGCGAGGAGTGGAGTCACCGTGACCACGGGTAAGGAACTAATACGAACCGTTGCTCGCTGGGTGCTGGGCATTGTGCTGTGCGTGGCGGGCGTTGGTCACTTGACCGATCAGCGGGTGGAGTTTCAAGCACAGGTTCCGTCTTGGTTCCCGATCGACGCCGACGTTGTGGTGGTGGTCTCGGGCGTGGTCGAGGTGCTGTTGGGTCTTGCACTCATCTTCGCTGGCAGCCGCATCTTTCCGGAAGGGACTGTCGCAAAGGTTGGCCTGGTTGTAGCGGCGTTCTTCATTGTGATCTTCCCCGGCAATATTGCTCAGTTCATAGATGGAGTTTCAGCGTTTGGTTTGGATACCGACGCGGAACGCTTCATCAGATTGTGGTTCCAGCCGCTGTTAGTTCTGTGGGCGCTGTGGTCAACAGGCGGCTGGACATGGTTGCGTGACTGGCTGCGCACGAAGCGCGCCGCATGAGCGAACCGACTGTCAGGTTCTCGGCCGGTGGTCCTGAAGTCGCTCCGTTAGGAATGGGAGCGTCTTCTTGGGGCAACCCGGTCTGGGGTATGGGTACCTACGACCAGGATCTGTCCGAGTTGACCATCGCCGAAGCCTTAGACGCTTCGATCGCAGCTGGGGTTGCGCTGATCGACACCGCCGCAGGCTACGGAAACGGAGAGAGTGAGCGGATCATCGGTCGGCTCTTGGCGGCAGACCCAGTGCGCCAAAAGCGGGTCATCATCGCCAGCAAGTTTATGCCGATGCCATGGAAGCTTGACGTGCGCGTTGTGTTGCGTCGGTCTCTTGAGGGGTCATTAGACCGGCTCGGGCTCGACTCGGTTGAGCTGTATCAGATCCACGGTCCCATCAGCCTGCGCAGCCACAAGGTGCTTGCCGCTGCGTTGGCATCTGCTGTCAAAGATGGGCTGGCTCAGGCAGTCGGTGTCTGCAATTTCTCGGTCAAAGAGATGACGCAGATGCAACGGGCGCTCGGCGAGCACGGGGTGTCGCTGGCATCGAATCAGATTGAGTTCTCGCTGCTGCGGCGTCGGCCCGAGACTTCGGGCTTGATCGAAACCTGCCACGAGTTGGGCATTGTTCCGCTGGCCTACTCGCCTATGGGTCAGGGCCGGCTCACGGGCAAGTACTCGGCCGAATCGCCCCCTCAGGGAAGGCGCCGGTTTGGGGCACACCCGATGGAACACGTAGAGGCCGTGCTTGATCTAGTCCGACGCGTCGGCGAGACCAACGAGCGCACACCTTCGCAGGTGGCGTTGCGCTGGCTTGTGCAGAAGGGTGCGGTGCCAATTCCCGGCGCCAAGAATCAGGAGCAAGCTTCTTTGAATGCGGGTGCGCTGGGCTGGGAGCTGAGCGCGACCGACATGGCAGCGCTTGATGCTGTGGCGCTTGAGGGCAGGCGCACCATTCACGGCCGGATCTTTCAACACGGCTGAGCGCCCGAGGGTGGTTGACGGGGTTGGTAGCGCCCGAGGTCAGTTAAAGCAGCCGCAACTCGGTATGTATCGACTACGATACATACCGTGAAGGATTTCGCTTCCACGCTCAAGACTTCCCGCTTGGCTGCTGGGCTGACCCAAGCCGATTTGGCAGAACGAACCGGCATTGCGCGACCCAATATCGCTGGCTACGAGAACCGCCGGCGTGAACCACTTTT
>CAMDAT010000266.1 GCA_945888825.1 Bifidobacterium breve
CGTGATGTAATTCCGCTCCGGCTGCGCCCTTTGTGACCAGTACTTCGGTTGCGCCGAGTGTCAACAAGTCTGCGGCGCCGCCATACGCATCGGCCTCGCCCTGATTCACAATGACGGTTTCGCAATCCGCAATCCAAGACAGGTCGCTCAAATCAATCGGACTTGGATTGCAGATGGTTCTAGTCTCGCTGAGCTGTGATTTTGAAGCTTTGAGTTCCTGACCGACCCGTAATGCCAGCGTTGCCATTTCTATGCCGATCTCGAAGCCCACAATGAGTACCTCGGGTCGCAGCTCGGCAAGAGCTTGGCGCAGGTAATGCCCGCTCAGGCATCGGTTGGCGCCCGGAGCTACTGCAATGGTGTTCTCGCCGTGAGCGTCCACGCTGATCAACGCAGTTCCGGTTGCAGCGTCCGAAACCGCATGCAGGTGATCAATGTTGATCCCACTCGCCCGCAAGTCGGCCCGAATCGCGTCTGCGTACTCGTCTTGGCCAGTACAGCCCACAAAGGCAACCTCGGCTCCAAGCAGAGCCGCAGCGCTGGCTTGGTTTGCGCCCTTGCCGCCAAGAGCTTGGGTGAACCTACCGTTGGTGACTGTCTCGCCTAGAGCGGGAAGGTGCAGCCCGTGCCAGATCAGTTCCATATTGCAGGAACCAACGACAACGATGCGCGAGCTGCTCATGTGCAGAGGCTAGGCGTGCAGAAGCGGTGCCGCTTAGCTATCAATCACCCTCGTCGTCAGCCACAGCTGTATATGTAGTCGCTGGCTTGGGCAGAATCTGGGAATCAAACATGGTGAGCTCGTCTGTTGAACAGGTCTCACTCAGATCGATTCGCATCCCGGCAAACAGCAGTTGCCCTTCATGATGTAGCGGAAGGGTCTCCATAAAGGTGGCAGAGTCCGAAATGACCTCACGCCAGCTTGGTGCCATCGCAATGATGGACTTATCAGTCTCGATCTTGGCACCAAGGCCTTCTCGAGTCCAGAGGCTGCCAACAAAGTGCGTTGGAACATCTAGCGGAATGATCTCTCTAAAGAGTCCCTCGGCAGGGTCGGCCGATTGCGGAGCAGCCGGATCGGGGTAGGCCGTTGTCCCGTCGACGAGTACCTCGGTGGTAATCGCCCCGATTGAGCTGGAACTAATCAGTTCCCTAGTCGTGGTCTCGGGCCCCAACCGGCAGGCTTGGCCGTGGCCGCCAACCATAAAGGTGGTGGAGAGATAATCGAGCAGCCCGTTCGGACGGCGTGGGTTCTCTTCGAACGGATCAGACACCTCGTTGAGAGCTCGTTGCGTATGGAAGTCCTCTGAGAGTTGAACCTTTGCGGCCTCCCAGGAACGTTGCGCCCAACCCATTGTAAAGATGGTCCGGCGTGCCTCATGAGTCAGCACGTCCAACTTTGAGGTATCCGGTTTTGCTGTGGCTGAACGGGTTGCTCGGGGTGCGTCAGCTAACAGCATGGGGGTAGATCCCAAGGTTGGGGCTGTGCGTCCGGCGAAGGGGTCATGCAACAGAGATGACAAAATGGGTGTCCAGCGAAGGTATTGCCAGTAGGCCGAGTTCAGTCGCAATGCTTCTCGGGCGTAATGGGCGAAGGCCTTTGTGGCCTCATTTCGCTGGTCGATCCCAGACTCGTATTGATGCATGCGCCGGAACCGTTCGGCCAGGTCCTTCCAGAACTTTCTAAAGGCCCAGAGCACACAGACGATCAGCGTTAGGACTCCGGCTGCTACTAGCTGCGCTGAACTAATTCGGTATATCCACCCGAACTTCCAAACGACCAGCGAGTAGATCAGTGTGGCAGCAAGCGTTCCGATACCAAAACCCAACAGGCGATAGATGGCCTTGCGGGAGGTATCGTGATCAGTCGGCATGGTCGGGCGAGGTTGCTGCAGCGTTGCAATAGCTATCAACAACTCCATCTGAGCTTTTCCGAGTCCATCGCCGATTCGGCTGCCGACTCTCCATGCGTAGGGCTCGCGAGTATTTCGCACCCATTCCTCAACTGTGTGGAGCTGCGTTTGGGTCAACTCAACAGCCTCTAAGCGTGCTGCTTCTGCCGGGTCCACCGCTGCTTCTTCAGGGTTATCGCTTGGCGCACCATCTCCGCCTGATACGGCAGAGGGCGGCGGGGGCGGCGGGGGAGGGGGTGTACCTGCGGCTGGCTGATAGGCGGGTGGAAGGATTGAGGGTTCACTTGCGGGGGAGTCTGCTTCACCCTCGCCCTCAGCAGCAGGTTCAGCAGCCTCTGCCTCTGGGGATTGTCCAATGAGTACTGTCAGACGATCGCGAAGCCGGCCAACGGTCAGGTTGACCAGCATCGGATCAAATGCGGTGAGCTCAACTCCTACACGATCATCTAGTGATTCTTTAGACACCCGTAGCTTCGGGTAGTCCGGTCGAATCACCACATCGGACGGGTCTTGAAGTACTGCGTGCGCATCACCAATCTGCGGGCGGCTTTGCTCAGGCGGCATGGTCGAAGCATCGACGAGTGCAATCCCTACTCGCAGGTACTCCTCCCACAACACCTTGGTGTTTGCTGGCATATACCTAGTGGTTGGGTTGGCGAGCTGAATCGCCGATTCCAGAGCCTTCTGCAGTGCCTCGGTATCAGAGGTGGGCCGCTGATGCGGCTTGCCGATGCTGACCTCAAACGCAGAGGATGATCCAAACAGAACCCCCGTAGCCATATTCGATGCCGCCGTACTTGCTGCTGCAACTGCGGCATCAAGCATGACTCGCGGTGCTTCCTTGACTCCCTTGACCATATAGCTAAAGAACATTTTGAGCGCTGCGAGTAGCTTGATCTTTTGCATCGGTCGGTACGCTGCCGGGGGAATTGCGACGAGGTCAATGAACTCGCTATGACGATCGCACAACTGATCGGCGGCTTCTCTTGAGAACGGTTCCGGCGGGATTGCCGAGATGATCTGCGGAGTTGAAGTTGGCACTGGCCATCCAGGTGCACCCGTACCCGATCCTGGTTTCAGGGCGTTCTCGGTGACCTGAACAGTTGGATCTGCAAGGTCGAGCGAGCGCACAAAGCTGCGTACGAGTTGAACTCCTTGTGGTCCGCTGTCGGCTGACCAACTGTCCATGGGGCCTTCACCGACAAATGCCCAAGCGGCACCAAGAGTGCACAGGTTTTGCGAGGCTAGGTCTGCAAAAGCCTGGTTTGTTTCACCGCTCGCAGTGTAAGCAGGTACGGGTGCTGCAGCACCACCCGGCAGCGACTGATCTGTTGGGCTAATCACTAGATTGGCAGACCAAGTGGGTAGTACTGACTGCGGGCTAGCAAGGGCCGTATCGGGGTCAATCAGAAAGCAGGCGAGCGTAACAAGGTGTTGTTCGGGGCCGATATAGCGAACGAGTTCCTCCCTGAGCTGCTCTGCAGAATGCACGCCCTCGGTCTCGTCGCCTTCTGGGGTGCTGGTATGCAGCGTGACGATACGGATCACATCGCAGTAATTGTCAGACAGCCAGTCGAGCAGGCGCGTTGGTTGTTGTA
>CAMDAT010000267.1 GCA_945888825.1 Bifidobacterium breve
TCCCAGATTTGGTTCGGTGATCACTGCGATGGTGACGCCGTTCGATGATCGAGGAGATCTCGATCTTGACGCGGCTGTAGATCTTGCCGTGTGGTTGGTTGCGAACGGTAGCGACGGCTTGGTGCTCAGCGGCACAACAGGTGAAAGCCCAACTCTGAGCGAGTCCGAGGAATTGGTCCTGTTCCGCACCATTCGTGGGGCTGTCACAGTGCCGATCTTGGCAGGCGCAGGATCTAATTCAACGGCGAGCGCAGTGGAGCAAACAAAGCGGGCGAGCGAGTTGGGAGTTGATGGAATTCTGTCTGTCACCCCCTATTACAACCGACCCTCCCAAGCTGGACTCGAGGCGCATTTCACGGCCGTGGCCGAGGCAACTGATTTGCCTGTGGTGCTCTATGACATTCCAGCCCGGACAGGTCGAAAGATTGCTACCGATACGGTGCTGCGCCTAGCCCATGAGGTCCCGAACATCGTGGCTCTCAAGGATGCAGCAGGTGACCCTGCAGAGACTGCTCGACTTGTAGCCTTAGCCCCCTCGGAGTTCGAGGTGTATTGCGGAGATGACGCGCTGACACTTCCGTTGCTGGCAGTCGGTGCAGTCGGTGTGATTTCGGTTGCCTCGCATTGGGTTGGGCGCCAACTCGGGGAACTGATCGAGGCTGTCTCGAAGGGAGACCTCGAGCTCGCTCGACGCATCAACGCTGGGTTGATTGCTTCTTACGATTATGAGTCCGGCGATGAAGCACCGAATCCAATTCCCACCAAGACGCTCCTACGGGTGCTCGGTCTCAGGGTGGGCGACTGTCGTCCTCCAATGGGTCCCGCTCCTGATTGGCTCGCAGATCGCGCCCGACAGGTGCTCAAGGACCTCAACTAATGGCTTCACCCGTTCACATCACGTTCCTAGGCGGTCTCGGAGAGATTGGAAGAAACTGCGCAGTCTTGGAACTTGAGGGTTCACTGCTGCTCATCGATTGCGGTCTCATGTTTCCCGATACTGACATGCTGGGAGTTGATCTCGTTTTACCCGACTTCACTTGGTTAGTTGAGCGTGCCGAGGACATCGTCGGATGTGTGCTGACGCACGGCCACGAGGATCACATCGGCGGGCTTTCATATCTACTTCGTGAGGCCAGCTTTCCGCTTTTCGGTACCGAGCTAACGCTCGGGCTTGCCTCTGGACGAATCGAAGAAGCCGGCCTGATGAAGCGCACGGAGCTCATTGTCGTAGCCGACGGCGAGCGGTGGGAGATCGGACCGTTTGAAGCTGAGTTCATTCCGGCAACCCACTCTGTTCCCCAGGGAGTCGCAACTGCGTTCCATACGCCTCAAGGAACAATTCTGCACACTGGTGACTTCAAAATTGACCTCACCCCAGTTGATGGCCGCCTGACCAACCTGTCTCGGATCGGTGCGCTTGCTGATGGCGATGGCATCAGGCTGTTGCTTGCCGATTCCACCAATGCCGATCAGCCTGGTCACTCCCGCTCAGAAACCAGCGTGGGCAAGGTTCTCTACAACTTGATGCACGAACAAGAGGGCCGGCGAGTAATCACGGCCTGCTTTGCGAGCCATATTCATCGCATACAGCAGCTCGCTGACGCAGCCATCTCATTCGGCAGGGTAATTGCGCCGGTTGGACGCTCCATGAAGCGCAATATCACCATGGCTCGAGAGATGGGTCTGCTCACCATTCCTGATACCTCGCTGATTGACATCGAGAAGGTGGATCGGTACGAGCCTGGTCAGGTACTCGTGCTCTCCACTGGTTCTCAGGGTGAGCCAATGTCAGCGTTGACTCTGCTCGCCGCCAACGAGAATCGTTGGCTCAAGATCACTCCGGATGACACGGTTATTTTCTCGTCGCATCCCATTCCGGGCAACGAGAACGCAGTAACGAAGGTCATAGACAATTTGTTCCGTCTTGGCGCCGAAGTCATCCATTCAGGACTGTCTGATGTCCACGCCACGGGCCACGCAAAGTCCGAAGAACTCAAGCTCTACCACTCCATTGCCAAACCCGACTGGTTTGTGCCGGTCCACGGCGAGTACCACCATCTGATTGCCCACAGTCGGTTGGCGCAGGTGATGGGAACCCCCGAGGATCACATCTTGATTGCCGAGGATGGAGACCGCTTGATTCTTGACGATAATGGTCTTCGGCAAGTTGGGACAGTTCCATCTGAGTACGTCTATGTCCACGGCACCGTCGGCGATATTGGTAGCGGTGTGCTGCGAGATCGACGAATTTTGGCTGATGACGGCGTGGTCGCAGTAACAGTTTGCGTGGATCGAAAGAAGAAGCGCCTTGTTTCTGGGCCAGAGATAGCAACTCGAGGCTGGATACACGAGCCAGAGGCGGGGGATCTCCTCGCAGAGCTATCTGCACGGGTGAAGGCTGCGATCGAGAAGGCTCTCCTCGACGGGGCCGACGTCGCGGGCCTGCAACGTGCAGTTCGGCGTGCCTCTGGTGGATTTGTCGCAAACTCCACACGAAGACGGCCGATGATTGTTCCCATCTTGCTCGAGGTGTAATCGCTGCTGAGCATCCGAGTGCCGCGATGCTGTCAGTCAGCCTGAGTACTCTTGACGCACCGTGGCAACTTCTCAGAAAACCCCTGCAAAGAAGCGAAGTTCTTCCTCAACTCGTTCGGCCGCGTCTGCCAAACGCAAACCGAGTGCGAGTTCCTCGCCGAACTCTGCAGCAGAGCGCAAGAAGGCGCAGGGTGGACGGGGCGGCGCCAAGGGCGGGACTGGACAAGCCTCAACTGGTAGTTCTGCTTGGCACAGTTTGGTAGATGGCCACGGACGTGACATTTGGGGACTGATAGCAATCCTTGCAGCAGTGGTGCTGGGTGTGAGTATCTACAGTCAAAGCCCAGGGGGAGTCGCCAACTGGCCGGGGTCCGCAACGGCAGCATTAGTCGGATTGCTACGCGTGTTTCTTCCCCCGGCATTAGTTCTCGCTGGGGTGCTTCTCATCAGAAGTGCCCATGTGCATTCCGATGAATCGGCATCGGAGCGAGCTGAGGCTCCTGCAGATTCCAACAATGCAGACTCCAACAAGCCCCAAGGCCGCAAGGAGTCTCCAAGCAGGGCAGTGCAAGCAATCGGTGCATTGCTTGCAGTGTTTGTGGTTGCAGGCATGTTGGACTTGTTCTTCGAGGAGGGTGCGTCAATTTCAGCAGATGGGCTCGGCGCATACTCAAGCGGCGGGGGACTGCTAGGCGCATTCTTTGGCTCGCTCGCACTCTTGCTAGGTCGATGGGGTGCCGTTGTGGTGCTGTTGGTACTGGGGGTTCTCTCTGTGAGCCTGCTGACCGGTTGGTCCCTGAGCTACATGGCTCAGTCAGTCATTCGCGCTGCCAAGCCAGCGGCGCAGGCGGCAGGTAATTGGGCCAAAGACCTCTTCAATCTGGGCTCTTCAGACCGGGCTTCTCAGGGCCAGCCTGCTGAAGGCGGCTCTGCTGGGGAACCGGTAGAGCTAGAGGTCAACCTCTACGA
>CAMDAT010000268.1 GCA_945888825.1 Bifidobacterium breve
CGCGTGCTTGACCCCGGGACGGGAGTCGGCGGGGGAGTTGCCGAGGGAATGTTTCGCAGTTGGTGGCAGGGCGGACAGCTCTGGGCTACGAATGAAGCGATCGGCGGCCGCTATGTGATTGGGCTGGCGACCCCACCCGAAGACCGTGACTCATGGTTGCTTGCGGGCTCATCGCTCGAGCAGGTTTTGCTGTGGCATTTGAATTATCACCCTGACGGCGGGCAGTTGTTTGCTTCGGTTGATGGCAAACCGTTCTTGGTGCCTGCCGTTCCAGCGGGCCCGGACCCTGATTTGAGCAAGGCAGTTGCGATTCGCTCCGATGGCTCGGTCGGGATTTGTCTACGTCCGGGGGTATGGCATGACGGGGTCTACCCAGAGTCGGGAGATGGCGAGTTTCTGACCCGGCAAGGTGCCGTTCACGCTCGAGTCTCGGCATCGCTAGCAACAGAGTTTGGATGTTTGTTGCGGGTACCCCTGCTCAGGGCGGGCTGACTTTATTGAGGACTGCGGCTTGGTCGGTGATTCGACGTAGGTCTGCGAGTGGCCAGAGCACCATGACTGCCTTGCCAACCACGTTGTTCGTTGGGACGAACGGGTCATCTGGAGCGATGAGGTGATAGCGCGAGTCGGGTGAATTGTTCCGGTTGTCGCCCATCACAAACAATTTTCCCTTGGGTACCGTGACATCAAAATTAATCTGGTCTGTTCGGCCACCGTCAAGAACATAAGAGGATTCCTCTACGTTCTGGCCGTTGACTTCTAGGTTCCCAGAGCCGTTGCAGCAATAAATTTTGTCTCCGCCGACACCAACCACTCGCTTGACTAGAAAGTCGCCCTCCTCTGGTGTGAGCCAGTTGTCGGGGTCGGTGAACACCACAATGTCACCGCGCTCCACAGGGGCGAACTTGTTGACCAGGATGCGTTCGCCCACCTGCAGGGTTGGTTCCATCGAGGTGCTCGGAACCATAAAGGCCTGAAAGGCAAAAGTTTGAAAGAGGATCATCATGGCCAGCGCGAGTGCCAAGGTGATAGCGACTAGCGAGATTTTGCGCAGCATCTAGGTGTCCTCCACAACAACGACAATCCCTGAGATTAGCAATTCCTCAGATGCTCAAAGATTGGATAATTTATCCAGTTTTGATCTGGTCTAGCCTGTTAACCGCGGTCCGATTGTTCCATGACTAGCAGGGGGAATTAATTATGGATGATTCAGAGAATAGTGGCGGTGAGTCTACGGAAACTGAGGCTGCGGAAACTGAGGCTGGGGTTGCAGAGGCTGGCGAGCCTCAGAAACACCCATCCAAGTCTCGGGTGGTCATGGTGGTTGCTGGTGTTGTTGCTGCTGCGCTGGTGATTGGCGGAGTTGGCTTTGTTGTTTCCACTCGTAATGAGCCCGAGGTGGCGAATGCTGGCACCGGGACCGACATCGCAGTGTTTTTAGGTCAGATGGTGGTTGGAGCGGCAGTGGGGGACGGTTTTAACTCTGTGCTTGGTGTGCTCTTCCCGGAGGCCACGGCCGATCCGACGGCAGCGAAGGTGGATGAGGTCAAGGCTCAGATCGACGGGCTGACAGTTCAGATTTCGGCTCTGCAGGCGGCCACGCAGAGTCTGAGCGATCAGGTGGATAAGGACTTCTGGTCAGAGAACGCCTCCCGGTTGCAGGACGATTTAGCATCTCTAAAGAACATGCAGACAACATGGATTGCGCCGCTAGCTGCTGAGGGCGCAATTTATTCCAAGGCCCGTCTTGCTGGTGACACTGCGGCGATGGCTACAGCCGAGACAAATTTGAATAAGGCCAAAGATAATTTCATCAACGGCTACAACAATTCACTCGTCACGAATGAGGGCATCGCTGACCGTTTGCACAATGACATCGTGCCGAGTGCCGGAGCGACCTCGATTCTTTCGGCCCGTGGCAAGGTGCTGATGGCCAAGGGGTACCTCACTGCCGAGGATTCTCAAGAACTCAGGGATTTGTACGACATGATTGCTCAGCAGCAAGCCCTTGCGGTGTATATCAACGCCGAGTTTCAGGCCCTGCAAGAGAATGGTGATGGTGTGCACCAAGGGCTTGCTAACGATGTGGTGACCCGCTGGAAAGCAAATCAGGCAGCCGAATTTGCAGCCTTACCTCCCGTGATCCCCCCGGGGGTCATTATTGCTACACCGAACAAGGTCACGGCTAACGCCACGATGTGGATGGGATCGGGGAGAATGTTGACAAAAACTCCAGGTTTGGCCCCATTTGACTTGGCGTCAGGGTCAAATGTGCTTAGCCAAGTGGAGATCTCCCAGCTAGAGGCTCTTCGAACTGAAGTGAATAGCGAATATTATGATGCTGACGCAATTTCCTCTTATGGCCGAGAGGTGACTGGGTGGGACTACCCCTCTACGCAGGCACAGTTCGATCAACTCACCGCCGCAGTGGCGAGCAGCCCAGGCAACACCGTTGGTGAAAAACTAGCAGCGGCCGGCGCAGGCCGGACCACGAACTTCAATTTCGTTCAACCGGGTGTGCCCTTTAAGGAGCGAGTCTGGGTGAACCCAACTCAGGGACTTTTCACCACTGCTTATACCTGCGTTGAAGAAAATTGGTTGGCAGACAAAAAGGCTACAGTCAATGTTTCTGTTCCCTATATTGTCAATATGACTGCCCCCACTGCCGTTATTAGTGGGCTGCCTCTGTACGTGAGCAACCCGTACATGACTTATCTCCCTTCTGAGGAAAACCTTGGGGAACGGGCTCAACAATGTTCGACAAACATTGGCATCCAATGGGCAAACAGCGAATCACGACCCGATGGTGGCCTGTCGTCCGTGCTCTGGGCCAGAACGGTGGGCACTGGAATTGAAGAGGACTACATGGCGCAAAGCGGAAATTACAGCTACAACCTTCCTGTAACCACCTATCCGAAATGGTCAGATGCTTGGAAGTTTGCGTCGGATCAGACGGTCTACCCCAGCGGCGGACCTAACGGATACACCTGTGCAAACCCACCTTCGCAGAAATTCGTGGATCAGAACTGCTAGCGGTCAGCTGGTTTCGTAGAACTGCGAGTACCAACGCCTGAACTCGGCAATGTTGCCATCTGCTTTGATGAGCAGCGGTTTGTCCAGAAAGACCTTGTCTCGCCAAATCGAAGCGTCGGCTTGTAAGCCGAACTCGCCGGTCACACCATCGATCAACTCATCGGCCATCTCTACGAGTTCACCCTTGAAGTAGAAGTGCCAGTGAAGACGGCAATGCTGTTGATCGATTGGAGTGGTCGTGGTGTACACGGTCATAAAGTTGGGGATGCGAAGAAGGGCAATGCCCGGACCCCAAGTCTGACGGTTGAAATCGGTGCCGTCGGGGAGTTGTTCTATGACTGTAGAGAACGGGCCATCTGTGATGAACGTTGAGGTGCCACTTGGGATGCCGTCGCGACCGTGCACAAATTTGAAGTGCGCATAGTCCACATTGTTCTCGCCCATCTCTTGTAGCGCAGCAACGAACTCAA
>CAMDAT010000269.1 GCA_945888825.1 Bifidobacterium breve
GTCGCGGGGTGAACCCCTTATTGATCAAACGCCGCTGCCGCACATGCTCCTCACCATCAAGGGTAATGATCGACATGTCGCCGGCAATCTTGGGGCGCACGCCAAACCGACTGCAGTAGGTCTCCTCGTCCCGGCTCAGAGCGAAAATATCCTCGTGTCGGGGAGCGATGTACAGATCGTTCACTTCGTCGTAATGCAGGTAATCCAGACCACGTAGCCAAGAGAACAGATCATACGGATCGTCAAAAACCCGTGGGTCGTTGAAATCAGTCTTGGAATAGTTCACTGCGGAATCCGTTACGGTCATGAGAACCCCTTATTGCTACTTGTGGTGGTGCTGGGAACATCTCGTTCCTGTGTCGAAATCGTACCCCTTACTGAACGTTCGTTCAAGAGCTTTTTTAAGGGTTCTCGGTCATCTCCGGTGTAGCTTTCTTCCATGAGCATCACCGCTGAACCAAGAACTCCAGCAGACAATTCCAGTGTGACTACTGCAGGGACGCAGCCACCTCTGAACACGTTCGAGACCTTCGACCCTCGGACAAACACCCTGATCGCAGAGATCGAAGAGATGGGGCCTGAACAAGTTGAGCAGGCGGTAGATCGGGCGCGTTACCTAGCTGGGGCTTGGTCGGCATTGACCTATAAGGAGCGTTCACGGCATCTTCTCCATGTTCGAGATCGGCTTCTAAATTCCGCGGAAGAACTTGTTGACACCATTTGTGCAGAGACTGGCAAACAGCGCGCCGAGGCAGTTACTACTGAGTTGATGGCCGTTTGCGAAACCATCGGCTGGTACGCGAAGAACGGTGGGCAGGTACTCATGCCCCAGAGCGTTGCGCCAGGTCTCATGGCTCATAAGAAGGCTTGGAAGCGCTACGAGCCGCTTGGTGTCATTGGTGTGATCAGCCCCTGGAACTACCCATTTACCTTGTCGATGACCCCTGTGATTACTGCCTTGTTTGCTGGCAACACTGTGGTACTCAAGCCATCTGAGGTAACTCCAACTGTTGGGCTCGCCATCGGAGAGCTGTTCGAGGATGAGAACTGGGGAGATATCGTCCAGGTCGTCACGGGAGGCGGTGCAACTGGCGAGGCGTTGGTGCGAAGCGGGGTAGACAAGGTTTGCTTTACGGGGTCCGTCCGCACTGGCAAGCGCGTCATGGCAGCGGCTGCAGACTCCCTCACGCCGGTGTTGCTCGAGTTGGGTGGCAAAGACCCGATGATCGTCTGTGCTGACGCAGACCTTGCACGGGCATCCAAGGGTGCCGTCTGGGGCGCATTTCAGAACTCAGGGCAGACCTGCATGTCAGTCGAGCGCTTTTACGTGGAGGAAACAGTCTTTGAGGCTTTCGTGGAGCGAGTACTCGTAGAGACGGCCCAGATTCGCCAGAACGCGAGTGGTGGAGATATCGGGTCAATGACCTTCGCTCCACAGTTGGCCATTGTCGAGGACCACATCGCCGATGCAGTCAGCAAAGGGGCTCGCATCCTTGCTGGCGGCAAGCGTCTTGACCAACCTGGCCTTTGGTTTGAGCCCACAGTTTTGGTCGACGTCGATCACACCATGAGCATCATGGTTGAGGAGACGTTCGGACCAGTCATGCCGATTATGTCGGTGAAGGACCCAGAGGAGGGTCTTCGTCTTGCAAACGATTCGATCTACGGGTTGAACAGTTCTGTTTGGACCTCGGATCAGCAACTCGGAATTTCTATCGCCAACCGCCTTGAGACTGGCAACGTTTGCATTAATGACTGCATAGTTTCCTATGCAATTCCTGGCCTTCCCTTTGGGGGAGTGAAGCAGTCAGGAATCGGCCGGGTGCATGGACCAGAAGGTTTACGAGAGTTCTCTTCTGTGAAGTCCGTCATGTCGAGTCGTGTGACTACTCCGCGCGAAATGTGGTGGTTCCCAGTCCCCAAGGCACTAGAGGCTCTCGGGATTACTTCAGCGAGAGCACGGTTTGGAACCACGCTCGCAACTCGGATCAAGCGATTCAAACGAACTACCTAACCCGAACTACCTAACCCGAACTACCTAACCCAGAACCCGCTCAAACGAAGCAATGCGCAATCAGGGAGAATCTGCGTGAATCAGAGTGCGATGCAAAAGCCTCGCTACTGCATCAGCCGGTGGTGAAATACCGCCACTCAGGGGCTCAACCGAACAGAAAACCTCGGTCGTAGCGTTTCCCCTGCCCTGCATGCTGAGCAACACCGAACTGGTCGGCTCTTCAACGAACTCAATCACTATCTCGAGCAGCCCCGCTGAGGGATCAAGGTAACTGATCTCGCCGAGTTCGTGCGCCATATCAATCAGCAACATCAGCGTTTCTGAAGCTGGAGCGGCCACCGAAATGGTCAAATCCCCAAGCAGGAGAATCTCAATTTCTTCCTCCTTTTTCTGAGCTCTCCGGCGGCCTTGCTCTGCTGCTGGCTGTGCCTGTTGAGCTGACTCTTCCTGTTGAGCAGCAGCAGCAGGAGCAGGGTCTACCACTAGAGAAGTGAGTAATAGGTAAGCACTAGTCAGTGCCATGGTTCGCTCGGTGGCATCCGCTTTGGAGTTGATGTCTGGGTGTGTGCGCAGCAGCAGCATTCGGTAGGCCGCGCGAATCTCAGCCTCTGAGCAGGCAGCCTCAACACCGAGCAGTAGACGTGCAGCATCTACTTTCGAAGTGCTCACGCCTATGCCGCCGTGCGCCATCTCACGGGAGCGTATCCATGAAATCCACTATCGCTGAAGTAAAGAGATCGTTGCGGTCTCCGGCAACCATGTGACCGGCGCCAGAGACATCTACAAACTTGGCGTCAGGACGGAGGACCAGAAACTCTTGAGCAGTCTCCTCGCTGACCAAGTCAGACATCCGGCCGCGCACGAGCAGGGTTGGCACAGTCAACGCAACAGTCGCATCAACAAACTGCCCTGTCACCGATCCCGTTCCAATAGGTAGCGGGCCTAGGAAGATGTCTGGGTCCCAGTGCCAGCGCCACCTTCCGTCGTTATCGAGCCTCAGATTTTTTGCCAAGCCAGACGTATCCGCTGGTCGGGGCCGGTGCGGTTGATATGCCGCAATTGCATCGGCGGCATCATCAAGACTCTCGAAACCTGTCTCAGCGCGGTCGAGCATGAACTGAACGATCCGGTCCACGCCGACCTTTTCCATCCGTGGAGTGATGTCGACCAAGACGATCGCGGAACAACAACCTGGCATCAGCCGGCCCTCTGCTAACAGACTTGCCAATCCGCCGAGAGAAGCTCCAACGACTACTGGTCGCGAATTTGTCTGCTCCGTTAGCGCCACGCAGACATCCACAAGATCCTCGGCAAAGCGAATTGTTGAATAGTCACGGTTATCGGCCTTGTCAGATTCGCCGTGACCGCGCTGGTCGTAGCTGACCGCAAACCAACCCTGCTGAGCTAACGCCTCAGCAGTACCACCCCAGCTATGACGAGTTTGACCACCACCGTGAAC
>CAMDAT010000270.1 GCA_945888825.1 Bifidobacterium breve
AGGCGCATCGCAACTGCGATCTGGCTGACTCTCGGTGTGATCGTGGCTGCTCTGATCCCTTGGGATACGGCGATTACTTCAACAGGTTTGCGTGTGGTTGCCATCTTTGTGTTCTTGTTCCTCATTGCTCGGACTGCCATTGGGATCTTTGGCGTGAGCCCGCTTGACGAGGGTGGCCCAGCACAGGTTGAACCAGTATCTCCAGACATGTTTGGCTTCGACCGTCCACTGACCCGAGCAGACGCACTTGACGCTGAACGCGGCCTTGGTCTTCAGGACGAATTGCTCGTTCTAACTGCTTCGGATTCGGCGGGGATGTTGCGTGGTGCCGGCCAGACTCGCTCGGCGGGGGTGACCGCGTGAATTTGCTTGAGCTTGAATCGCTCTCGGTTCGCTTTGGTGGCCACCTTGCAGTGAGCGACGTATCCATGAGAGTCGAAGGCGGTCGCGTCAGCGGACTGATTGGACCAAACGGTGCCGGCAAGACCACGACCTTTAACGCAATCTGCGGTGTTGTTACTCCCTCCTCTGGTCGCGTCAGTCTTGGTGGAAAAGACATCTCAAAGGTAGGAACGCATAAGCGCGCCAGACTTGGCATCGGCCGAACCTTTCAGCGACTCGAAGTCTTCTCTTCTTTGACTGTTCGAGAGAACATTCAAGTTGGTCTCGAGATTCGAAAAAGCTGGTCTCGTCGATCGGCCGCGCTGCCGCAATACCTCGCTGATGGGGGAGACCCAAAACCCGAGGACGAGATCAACTTGATTCTTGAGCGACTGGATTTGGGTCCTCTCGCGGATCAGCCAGTTGGTGCGCTTCCCACCGGCCACGCCCGGTTGGTTGAACTCGGGCGCGCTCTCGCAGCACGGCCATCAATTTTGTTGCTCGATGAGCCAGCCTCAGGCCTCGACGATGCAGAGACTGACATCTTTGGCGACTTGCTCATCACCCTCGCAGCCAACGGGTTGGGCATCTTGCTTGTTGAGCATGATGTCGCCCTAGTCATGAGGGTGTGTTCGTACTTATCAGTGCTTGACTTCGGACAAGTTATTGCTTCGGGGACCCCAGAGGATGTCCGCTCAAATGAAGCAGTGCTGTCGGCCTATCTGGGTACTGCTCCAGCACCAGACACTGCTGAGTATGCCGGCATTGACCTGGCAGGTTTTTCCCCTGAGGCGGGTTCGTGACCGAGGCACATATTCCTACCCAACTCGGCCCCGGTTCACCCCAAGCGAGCCAGGTGAGCCACTCTGCGGCGACCAAGGCTGAGCCGTTGCTTGAGTTGCGCGGAATTCGCGCCGCATATGGAACCATCGAAGTACTTCACGGGGTGGATCTTTCGGTAGAGGCTGGGACTGTGGTGGCGCTGCTTGGTCCGAATGGGGCCGGCAAGAGCACAACCCTGCAGGTAGCTTGTGGACTCATGAAGCCGAGCTCAGGATCGGTGCTGTTAGCTGGTCGCGATGTCACTGGCGTCAAAGCGGAAGACCTTGCTCGCTGCGGGGTAACCACCATCCCAGAGGGCAAGGGAATTTTCCCGAACCTGACAGTGCGAGAGAACTTATTGATGGCTACGTACTCAGGTGTCTCGATGCGCCAGGTTGAGGCTGTAGCCTACGAGCGCTTTACTCGTCTCAAGGAGCGGCGCTCGCAGTTGGCGGGCACCCTGTCTGGTGGCGAGCAGCAAATGTTGGCAATGGCCCGGGGGCTTGCAGTCGAACCGGCCGTGCTGTTACTTGACGAGTTGTCTATGGGGCTAGCGCCTTTAGTCGTTGAGGAGCTCTATGGGATCGTGGGCCAGATAGCAAAATCTGGAACATCGATTTTGGTTGTAGAGCAGTTTGCCCGCACTGTGCTCGGTGTCGCTGATGTGGCGGCGATCATGGTGAATGGGTTGGTACGCAGGGTGGGAACCCCTGATGAGATTGAACAAGAATTGTCCGCTGCCTATCTGGGTGGGTAACCATATGAATGAAAATGACATCCGAATCGACCAGTTCAAATCAGAAATTGATGGACTGAAACTCAAGGGAAGCTCGAGTGAGGGAGAAAAGCGCCTGTTGGTGCTTGGAGTTGTCCTGCTCGTGGCCGGGGTTCTCCTGGCACTCTTCGGTGCAATCGAGGTAGGGCAGTACCCGGATTCCGCTGCTGACCAACGGGCGTATATGGCTCAGGGCTCGTTCTTGGGTATTGCTCTTATCATCGCTGGTGCAGCGCTTTTTGTTCGCTTCTCGCTTGCACGGTACTTACGGTTCTGGATGATCCGCATGACGTATGAGAGCAGGGCTAACACCGACCGGATCGTGGATGCGATTGAACGTGCCGCTGGACTTGATGACGAGAGTTATCAAGCCGCTGCTGTTGCCGCGCCGCCTGAGTTTCAGCCAGGCCCACCTCCATTACAGTGAGCGACTCTGCGCTGTGCTCAGCCAAGCGGGAATCAGATGTACCGGAACCAGATCTGCGGGAATCAGATTTGCGGGAACCGGTCGATTCCAATAGATTGGGAAAGCTTTCACAAGCGCCATGCAATTCGATTGGAGGGAGTCTTCCAATTGGGGAACACCCCCTAGTTGGGGAACCTTCTCGGCACTGGCGCTCAAGGAATTCTGACTATGCCTGACTTCGCCACGAACACTCACGAGACAACTCGACAGTTGAATCGATCCCATGGGTCCTTTGAGTTGGCGCTCGCTCCAGTCATTCTTGGCCTGCTCGGATTGTGGCTTGATCGCACCCTTGGAACCGTTCCTCTGTTTTTGGTGCTGTTCACGGTGTTCGGATTTGCAGGAGCGGGAGTCAAGATTTATTACACGTACCGCTACCAGATGGAACAGCATCAAACAGAGGTTGCGTGGAAGGGCCACGAGTCTTCGGAGTCATTTCGTGAGCAAAGCAGTGCTCGCACCGAGCGGTTGTCGGTTGGATCTGCAGACGCCACGGATCTTGCTGCAGAGGTTGACTCGGCAACCAATGACGACGTGAGCGCGGCGAATCGAGTCGACCGTGGCTGATCCCATGAATATCCGCATTGAGGGGCCTTCGCCCGCAATGCAAGTCGCAGTTGATCTCGCACGCAAGAGCGTCTGGCTGATTCCAGTAGTAGTCATTATTTCAGCGGCATTCTGGGGAATCGATGGCGTGCTCTCGAGCCTGTATGCCTTAGCAATCGTCGTGGTCAACTTTTTGCTCGCCGCGTACATGCTGGCAGTGACCGGACGGATCAGTGCCGCTGTCATGGCAGCCGCAGCGCTGTTTGGCTTCTTGTTGCGCTTGGGCCTTATCTTCTTGGCGGTTCTACTCGTGCGTAACACCGAGTGGATTGAGCTGTTGCCATTTGGCATCACCCTCATCAGCACCCATCTCGCCTTGCTCTTTTGGGAGATGCGTTACGTTTCGGCCACTCTGGCTTTTCCTGGCCTCAAGCCGCAAGCAACCCCCAACCCCTATCTGCCCTC
>CAMDAT010000271.1 GCA_945888825.1 Bifidobacterium breve
AGAGGCTTTTTGGGCTGCGCAAGCTCGCGATTCCCTGACTTGGTTCCAGGACTTTCATACGACTCTTGAATGGGATCTACCAAACGCCAAGTGGTTCCTCGGCGGCAAATTGAACGTCTCATATAACTGCCTTGATCGCCATGTTGAGGCTGGTTTGGGTCAGAAGGTTGCCCTCCATTGGGAAGGTGAGCCCGGCGATACTCGAACCCTGACTTACTCGGACTTGTTGGATCAGGTGCAGCGCTTTGCGAACGTGTTGCTTGGCCTAGGCGTACAACGTGACGACCGGATCTGCTTGTACATGCCGATGATCCCAGAGGCCGTCATTGCCATGCTCGCTTGCACCAGAATCGGCGCCATTCATACCTTGGTCTTTGGCGGATTCAGCCCAGATTCACTTGTGGACCGCATTAATGATGCCGGTGCAGTTGTGGCAATCACTGCAGATGCGGGGTATCGGCGTGGTCAACCATCTCCACTCAAGACGAATCTGGATCTGGCCTTGCCAGCCTGTCCGAGTTTGCGCAGCGTCGTTGTGGTTGATCGCTGTGGTACCGACATCGAGATGACCTCGGGACGAGACCACTGGTGGGATGAACTGGTCTCCGAGGCGAATCCGATTTGTCCCCCGGCCCACCTTGATAGCGAACAGGTTCTGTACATCCTCTACACCTCGGGGACCACAGCCAAACCAAAAGGGATTGTGCACACCACTGGGGGTTATCTGACTCAGGCGGCTTGGACTCACCGGCAGGTCTTTGACCTGAAGGCAGAATCCGACGTGTACTGGTGCGCCGCCGATGTTGGTTGGGTGACCGGACACAGCTACATCGTCTACGGCCCACTCGCAAATGGTGCGACCACTGTCATGTACGAGGGCACTCCGGATACGCCTCGCGAGTCAGAGCGAGGTGATGACCCAACCCTGTGGCCCAAAGACCGCTTCTGGGACATCATCGAGCGCTACAAAGTCACTCAGTTGTACACGGCGCCCACAGCAATCCGAACGTTTATGAAGTGGGGTGAACAGGAGCCAGCCCGTCACGATCTGAGTTCTCTGAGAGTGCTTGGCAGCGTGGGAGAGCCCATCAATCCAGAGGCTTGGATGTGGTATCACCAATACATTGGATCTGAGCGCTGCCCGATTGTTGATACGTGGTGGCAAACCGAGACTGGTGCTCACATGATCACCCCACTGCCAGGAATCACAGCTACCAAGCCTGGTTCAGCTTGTGCGGCGCTCCCCGGTATTGGTGTTGAACTCGTTGATGATGCCGGCGAGGTGCTCACCGTGGGTGGCGGCTACCTGACTATTTCGCAGCCATGGCCTGCAATGTTGCGTGGAATCTGGAATGCACCAGAGCGCTACGAAGACACCTATTGGTCCCGATTCCCTGGTCGTTATTTTGCTGGGGACGGAGCAAAGATCGATGAAGATGGCTACCTCTGGTTGCTCGGCCGTGTGGATGATGTCATGAACATCTCGGGCCACCGCATCTCGACAACCGAGGTTGAGTCTGCGCTCGTTGACCACCCAGCAGTGGCCGAGGCCGCAGTAGTTGGAGCCTCAGATCCGACCACTGGCCAAGCCATCGTTGGGTATGTGATCCTGCGCGGGAGTTTTGACTCCAGTGATGAACTTCGCGAGCAGATTCGCCGTCACGTTGATACCAAACTCGGTGCAATAGCCCGCCCTCGTGCAGTGATTATCGTTCCTGACCTACCAAAGACCCGCTCTGGAAAGATCATGCGAAGATTGCTCCGCGATGTTGTTGAGGGCCGCGCCCTTGGCGATACGACCACCTTGGCTGACGCTTCAGTTGTCGAAGCAATACGCGAGCGCGCCCAGGCCGACTCTTCGGACGAGGACTAACCGGCCAATCCCGGCCGTATCGCCGCAGCGGGGACGCAACGGGGGCGGAACGGGGGTGTTGCACGCCGTTGCTAACCTGCAGTTGTGCCGATCTGGGATCAGACATATTCAAACTGGCTCTGGCGAGAGCAATCTATGAGCGATGGCCCAACGGTTGTGTTCGATATAGATGGGGTGCTGGCGGATGCCAGCACAAGGCAGCACTACATCAACGAACCGTTTGCCGACTGGGATGCCTTCTTTCACGCTTGCGGCGATGATGCAGTCATCGATGAAGTTGCCCGTCTGCTCGAGGTGATCGATTCAGATCATCGCATTGTCTTGCTGACTGCCCGGCCGATGAAGGTTCAGCCTCAGACATTGGGCTGGCTTGAACGCTACGGCCTGCGCTGGGACGCACTCATCATGCGTGAATTCGGCGATTACATGGCGGCTCGAGCCTTTAAGCAACGCACGGTGCGCGAGTTGCGACAGCGTGGCTTTGACCTTCGCCTTGCCTTTGAAGATGACCCTAGAAACGTACGCATGTTTCATGCCGAGGGTGTGCCTTGCGTGTATATCCACTCGGGTTATTACGAATAAATCGAACACTTCGAAAAGGATCGGGCCCTAAAAAGCTGAGGATTGCTTCAGTGGGTCTGAGTTCTGCACCGGCTTCGGGTCAAAATCGCTCTAACTTATCGAGCCACCCGTACCTTCGAGTCTGATGAGCCAGCCGAACCCATGATGAACAATCTGAAAACAGCAGCGCTCTTGGCTGGACTCGGCGGGCTTTGTATGGCGGTTGGCTATCTGTTGGCTGGGCCCGGTGGCATGACCATCGGCCTGCTGATCGGCTTGGGCATGTGCGGGGCCTCGTATTGGGGATCTGAAAAGCTGGCTCTTCGGTCGGCCCAAGCAATCCCAGTGAGCGCCGAGCAGATGCCGCAGTATCACCAGATCGTTCAAGACTTGTGCCGATGCGTGAATATGCCGAAGCCCGGGCTCTACGTCTCTAAAAACCCGCAGCCAAACGCCTTTGCCACTGGCCGCAACCCGCACCACGCAGCTGTCTGTGTCACTGAAGGTCTGCTGCAAACCCTGACTTGGGAAGAAATTCAAGGTGTGCTCGCCCACGAACTCTCGCATGTGCGGAATCGGGACATCCTGATTGGCTCGGTTGCTGCGGCCATAGCCATGGGAATCACCTTTGCGGCGAGCATGGCTCGCTGGGCCCTCATCTTTGGGGGACGTAGCGATGGCAACGGCCGAGACAGCAACCCCCTTGTGGCGCTCCTGATGATGATTCTGGCGCCGGTTGCGGCGGCGCTCATCCGCTCATCAATTAGTCGCAGTCGCGAGTACGAAGCCGATGCTTCGGCCGCTCGCATGCTGGGCTCGGGCGAGTCTCTGGCTCGCGCACTAGAAAAGTTGGAGTCGGGTGCGCAAAGGATTCCCTCGAATGTGAATCCGGCCGAGGCCTCTGCCTACATCGTGAATCCGCTCCGCAGCGAAATGTTAGGAAATCTGTTCTCGACGCACCCTCCAGCCGCCGACAGAATCGCTCGGCTCCGCAGCAACTCTTGGCTGGATTAA
>CAMDAT010000272.1 GCA_945888825.1 Bifidobacterium breve
CCAAGACTGCAACTGCTCGTCGGCGCCTCCGAGATCATGCAGTGACTGCCTATGTGCAGGGTCGGGCCGAGGACAAACTCTCGCTGCTTGATAACAACGATTTTGTTGATTTGGGCGTAGCTCGGAGTTACTTAGCTGTTGTGGCAACGAAGCATGAGCGACTTCTGAGCAGCTATGAGCGACAAAGCAAGGCGCTCGGGAAGAATGAGGCCAAGTTGGCCTCGGATCTCGGTATTGCTCAGTCCGTGCTGACACAAACCACTGCTCAAGTCCAAACAGCTGTCGATGCTGTTGCTGCAGCGACAGCTCAGCTGCAGGCCTATCAGAATGGTGCGCAGGCATACATCAATGGGTTCGTGTTTCCAGTAGCCAGCGAAGTGGAGTTTATAGACAGTTGGGGTTACCCGCGGATGACGGGAACGCCCTCGGCACACTGGCATCAGGGAACAGATATTTTTGCCCCGTCTGGGACACCGCTGATTGCATCTGAAAATGGAACGATTGCACGCATCGGTACCGGCACCCTGGGCGGTAACAAGTTGTGGGTAGTAGGCGAGTCTGGAACCGAGTACTACTACGCACATCTCTCTGCCTTTGCCTCTGGCTTATCTGATGGCATGCGGGTTACCGCAGGTCAGCTTGTCGGCTACGTCGGAGACACCGGAAATGCTCGCGGCACGTCACCTCATTTGCATTTCGAGATTCACCCCAGCGGCGGTGATGCAGTGAACCCATATCCAGTCCTGAAAGCCGCCTACGGCAACCGGACTGTCTTTCGGGCGACTGCGCCAGTAGCTAATCCGGCAGCACCGACTACAGCCGCGCCGGCAGTTGATCCTGCAGTCGCGCCGGCACCCCCAGCCGATCCCGCCACAGCACCAATAGCTGACCCCTCGGCACCTACGGGCTAGACAGTGGATCCTGCTCGGCCCTCGTCACAAGGCTGATCCACGGTTCTTGTGGTGGTGGCCAACATCTTGGCAAATGGGCGGCAGAATGGTTGGATGCAATTTGTTTCGGCTAGCAGTTTGGACCAGAGCTACTAATGGATGTCAGTGCAGTTCTGGCTGCCCAAGTTGAACCTGAACTGCTCTTTGATCTCGTTGCAGATTTAGCGAGATATCCGGACTGGCTCGAGATCGTGCCCCGAGCACAAGCAGTTGAGCCGGACCCCAGCGACGCGGGCCCGGCTTGGTCAGTGGACCTTCGGGGCCAGTTAGGTTTACTGAGCCGATCTAAGCGTCTGCGGATGGTCAGAACTCAGTCCGATTCGCCACGCATCGCCCGGTTTGAGCGACGAGAACTGGATTCGCGTTCCCATAGTGACTGGGTCCTCGAGGCAAGAGTTGAAGCTCTGTCAGCAGTTGAGAGCACCCTGACTATGTCCTTGCACTACGGGGGCACGATGTGGGTGCCCATGCTGGATCGACTACTTGCCGATGAGATTGAGCGCTCACGGGGCCGCTTATTGACTGTTCTTGGAGTGGGCTCATGACGGTTCGAGTGTGGCCCGGGCGGCCCTATCCGCTTGGAGCAAATTGGGATGGCGCTGGCACAAACTTCTCTGTGTTTTCTGAGGTGGCCGAGGGAGTAGAACTTTGCCTTTTTGATGAGCGCGGTGAAGAACTTGTAGTGGAGTTACCCGAATGCGTTGGATCAGTTTGGTTTGGGTACTTGCCAGATATTGGGCCAGGGATGCGCTACGGCTTTCGAGTAGTTGGGCCTCGTCGAAGCGTGGCCGAACTCAATCTGCAGTCCAAGTTGTTGCTGGACCCGTACGCCAAAGCAATCGCGGGATCGATTCAATGGGATGACGCAGTAGATGCCGAACATGCCATCGATACTGATTCAGCCCCGTACGTGCCCAGATCAGTTGTCATCAACCCATGGTTTGACTGGGGTCAAGATCGCTCGCCGCAGCGACCATGGCATGAGACGGTGTTGTACGAGGCTCATGTCAAAGGCCTTACCCAGCTGCACCCCGGCGTAGCCGAGCAGCATCGTGGTTCCTATCTCGGTGTGTGTTCTCCAGCGATTATTGAACACCTCCATAACTTGGGTGTAACGGCGATTGAGCTGATGCCTGTTCATCAGTTTGTCCATGACCGTCGGCTCGTGCAGATGGGGCTGCGTAACTACTGGGGTTACAACTCGATTGGTTTCTTTGCCCCTCATAACGAGTACGCCGTGGGAGGCCAAGCGGGGGAGCAGGTGCAGGAGTTCAAGGTCATGGTCAAGACCTTGCACGAAGCCGGCATTGAGGTGATCTTGGACGTGGTCTACAACCACACGGCCGTGGGTGGCAGGGGCGGACCGTTGCTCAGTTTCAAGGGGCTCGACAACAGCGCCTACTACCGCCTGAACCAGCAGGACCGCAGCGAGTACGTGGATTACACGGGTACGGGGAACACCCTGAACATGCGTCACCCACATGTGCTGCAACTCATCATGGATAGCTTGCGTTATTGGATTGAAGACATGCATGTAGATGGGTTTCGCTTTGACCTTGCTGCAACGTTGGCCCGTGAACTTCACGAGGTGGACCGCCTCAGTGCCTTCTTCGACTTGATTCAGCAAGATCCGGTAGTGAGTCAGGTCAAGCTCATTGCCGAGCCTTGGGATGTTGGAGAGGGCGGCTATCAGGTCGGGAACTTTCCTCCGTTGTGGTCCGAGTGGAATGGTCGCTATCGCGATTGCGTCAGGGATGTCTGGCGCGGAGAACTTGGCCAACTCGGAGAGTTTGCGGCGCGGCTTACCGGGTCGTCTGACCTGTATCAGGCCGAGGGTCGTCGACCACATGCCAGCATCAACTTTGTGACTGCCCACGACGGTTTCACCTTGGCCGATATGGTCAGCTACGAACACAAGCTGAACCAAGGCAATGGTGAAGATAATCGCGACGGCACTGATGACAATCGTTCATGGAATTGCGGCGTAGAGGGTCCCACCGACTCACCCGAGGTGCAGCAGTTGCGCAAGCGACAACAGCGAAACCTGCTCTCTACGTTGGTGCTATCGCAGGGTGTACCGATGCTGGTGGCCGGTGATGAGATTGGAAGAACGCAGCACGGAAACAACAATGGCTTTGCTCAGGACAACGAGATCTCTTGGGTGAACTGGTCGCAGGCTGACACCGAACTCTTGGAATTTACGCGTCATTTGATTCAGCTTCGGCAATCCAATCGAGTGCTGCAACGTCGTAAGTTTCTGACGGGCCATGCAGTTCGAGAGGGCAGTCAAGTCGATGTTGCCTGGTTTAGATCTGATGGCACAGAGATGGACTCGGGGCATTGGAATGACGGTGGGCAAAGCATGGGTGTGTGGCTCAATGGCGATCTTGACGAGGTCGGCCCACGGGGCGAACAACTCCAAGGTTCTACACTGCTTCTGT
>CAMDAT010000273.1 GCA_945888825.1 Bifidobacterium breve
GGTATCTTCTGGACGATCTACGGAATCGGAATGGTTGGCCTCTCGCCGACATGGACCGCAAAAGAGATCAACTTCGACCGAAACGCTGCCACCGTCACCGAGAATGTCGACAGACTTCCCAATACGGATCCTTCGGCAGGGCAAGTGCAGTCTGCACAGGAACTGCTCACTACTTTTGAGTTAAATAATCCAGAGGTGAGAGCTCAGATTGAGTCAACCGAGGGTGAAGGCTTTACGCCTAGGTCTCTGACCCAAGTAGTTACATTGGTTCCAGAACTTAAGACTGAACTCGACACTCAACTTGGTGGTTGGCGGATTCTGGCAGAGTCGGACTCGCGTCGAGGTGAAGCCATTGCCTCATCTGATGCTGCGGTCGCTGCTGCGCAAGTATTCGGTACTGACACCTCGGCTTCGGATTACACCGTCAAAGACGTGTTTTTCTATGGCGGGAAAAATGCTGCCGAACCTGAAACTGTCAAGGGCGAACGCTCGCTCATTCAGCAGGTAGTTAACCGAGTAGAGACCACTCTGCAGATTAAGAACCCAACCTTGTATGCAGCAATCACGATTCAGAAGAATGGCGAGGTGGTAGTCGCTCCAGGTGAGGCGCCTCCGCCGGCCGAGATCGATACCACGGCCTCTACGATCACTGTGATTCTTGAGCGCAACCTTGGCAACAAGCGAGTCATTCCTGCACTCTTTGCCTTGTTCAGCGGAATCTTGTTCTTCGTGTTCTGTTGGATGCTGCACACCCGTGACAAGAAGTCCGCTGCCATGCGTGCTGCTTGGGACGGAAAGGCCAGCTGAGATGGCGCAATACCTGCCTTTGATTGCGCTGTTACTTCTGACTGCCGGTTTTGGTGCGATCAGTCTGTTGACATCAAAGATCCTGATGCCAGCGCGGCCCACGGCCGCGAAGGTGATGGCATATGAGTGCGGAATCGTAGATGTGGAAGAACCACCAGAGCGTTTCCCTGTCCGCTTCTACCTCATCGCCATGATCTTCATTGTCTTCGACATTGAGATCATCTTCTTCTACCCATTTACCATGGTGTACCAAGAATTGGGCGGGTACGGCCTGGTAGCAATTCTGATCTTCTCTGCGGCAGTGTTTGAGTCCTTCTTGTACCTGATCAGTAACGGGGCTTTGGATTGGGGACCAGTGCAACACCTGCGCCGCTCTAGCTTGCTGCTCGCTAGCGATCGAACAACAGAAACCACCATCCGCCGAGTTGGCTCAGTGGGTCGAGAAGCCGATCAGGTTCCTTCAGATGATGCAGTTCGAGAGGTGGCCTAATGGGAATCGTTGCCAATGTTCAAGCCGATGGATTGGCTGGCTTGGAGCACAACTTCCTGACAGGACGAGTTGAAGACCTGATTCGCTGGGCACGTTCACATAGTTCTTGGCCCGCCACATTTGGCCTCGCTTGTTGCGCAATAGAGATGATGGCAACTGGTGGTCCGCACTATGACCTTGCAAGGTTTGGCATGGAAGTGTTTCGTGCTTCGCCTCGTCAGGCAGACATCATGATTGTTGCCGGCCGTGTCTCTCAAAAGATGGCACCGGTTCTTCGGCAGATTTACGACCAGATGATGGAACCAAAATGGGTGATCTCTATGGGTGTGTGCGCCTCATCGGGCGGCATGTTCAATAATTACGCTTTGGTTCAAGGAGTCGACACCATCGTTCCTGTTGATGTCTACGCACCTGGTTGCCCCCCAGGCCCAGAAACACTGCTGCAGGCGATTGTGACGCTGCACGAACTTATCGAGACCGGCGAAATTATGCGACGCCGAGAAGTGACTGGCGCAGGAGCAGGAGTGCATCTTGATGAACTGCAACTGCCGACCTCCTCGGCGTTGACTATCGGAACACGGTGATGTCAGATGCCGAGACTCCATCCATAGAGGACGCCGAGCTAGCCGAGGAGTCTGAAGAAGAGGTTCTCGAAGAAGAACTCCTACAGCCCGAGCTTCTGCATGGTGTACCCGTGAGCGAGTCACGTGGCCAGGTCGTGCTTCACCCCTCTAGAGAGGAGTACGTGGCACTAGTTAGTTCGTTGAGAGAGCTTGGCTATTGGATGTGCGTAGACCTGTGTGGGGTCGACTATCTGGGCTACGGACCAAATCGAAATCTGCCTGCGGGGGTTGCCCCGGAACGGTTCGAGGTCGTGGTTGGACTGTTAAGTCACAGCGATCGAAGTCGCATCAGGTTGCGTGTGCAGATTCCAGAATCCGACCCTGAGCTAGCGACCTTGTTTCAGATCCACCCGTCTGTAGAAAATCCCGAGCGTGAGGTTTTTGACATGTTCGGTATTCGCTTTGATGGCCACCCCGATATGACCCGCATTCTGATGCCCGATGAATGGGTTGGCCATCCCCTTCGCAAAGATTATGAACTTGGGAGAATCCCAGTTCAGTTCAAAGGTGCTTCAACAGCGCGATGACTAGTACTGATCTGACCACTCTCAATTCTGCGCGCGATCGCCTCACCGCTGATGGGTCAGTCCTGCGACTCTCCGAGACCGAAGCCGAGCAAAAATCCGGCTACCAGGCACCCACTGAAGAGGGTCTTGGTGAGCGAATGATCATGAACATGGGCCCGCAGCATCCCTCGACACATGGTGTACTGCGACTTGTACTTGAGATGGACGGCGAGACGATCACGCGTTCAAAGCCGGTCATTGGGTATTTGCATACCGGCATGGAAAAGACGGGTGAAGAACTCACCTATCTGCAGGGTGCCACCAACGTCACTCGGATGGACTACGCAGCACCGCTCTTTAATGAATTGGTGTTTTCCCTTGCAGTAGAAGAACTGCTTGGAATCGAAGTGCCAGATCGTGGGCAATGGATTCGCATGCTGATGACTGAGCTTAACCGAATGAGCTCGCACCTGCTGTTCATGGCCACCAACGGCATGGACCTTGGCGCCGTTGGCATGATGCTCTACGGGTGGCGCGAACGTGAAGAGGTGCTGCGCTTCTTCGAGACCGTCACAGGTTTGCGCATGAATCACAACTACATCCGCCCTGGCGGAGTAGCAGCGGATCTCCCGGGCGGCTGGGACGCAGAACTCTCTGCGATTCTTGACATCATCCCGGATCGACTCGCAGAGTTTGATCTGCTCATGACCGGGCAGCCGATCTGGCGCGACCGTCTGCAGGGTGTGGGTGTCATTACAGCCGAAGAGGCCCTCTCTCTTGGTGCAACTGGGCCGCTTCTTCGCTCAACAGGCTACGCCTGGGACCTTCGCCGCGATCAGCCGTATCTGAAATATGACCAGGTCGAGTTCGATGTCATCGCTGGCTCCTTTGGCGACTGTTTTGATCGATACTCAATCCGTCTGGCCGAGATTCGTGAGTCGATGCGCATCGTTCGCCA
>CAMDAT010000274.1 GCA_945888825.1 Bifidobacterium breve
CGGAGGTTGCTCAGTTGAGCGGAGACCGTCAACGGCGACATCCACTGCAAGCAGAACAATGGCAAGGATTCCCCAACTGTGGGTGATCTCAAACCACTTCGCCCAATCAAAGTCCAAGCGGTAGCCGTTGAGACCTTGCTTCAGCAGAATGAAGGCAAAGGCGGCACCGAGTACGCCGACTGTGGCCAGTCGCAGGATGAACTGCCCCCGAGGAATCAGCGCTGCAACCAGCGTAAGAGCCACAACCACTAGCGCTACCCAAACCCCGGCAACGAAGAATGCCAGTAGCCCAGCACAGAGCGTAGCGATTGCAGCGATCTTTGGACTCAAGGCCGGCCCATCCGCCTGCAGGGGCGAGAAATATGTTGGGCTCATCTCTAGAGCCTCTGCAGCGGGGGAGTCGCCTGCTTCGGTCTTGAGGCGACGACCGCCGAAGATGAGCAGACCAAGACACAGAAGCACTCCAAGGGCCGACAGTGCGAGCCCTGCCCATACCAATCTCTGCGGAGTCCAAGTGATTCGAACCGTTGCATCTTCGCCTTCTTGAGCAGGGTCGACTCGCCATCCGTTGGCGTAGCCGTTGATCAAAGTGGGCGGGCCCAGGTCTTTGCCTGCAGAGGTGGTTGCAGCCCAGCCCGGACCGTAGCTTTGCCCAAGAACAACCCAATACGGTTTGGTGGCCGAGGTTGTTTGGACCTCGTAGGTGTTGCGTCCCTTGCGCTCAGTAGTCGAGTCAGGCGGGGTGGGACCTGGGTCCGGGGGAGACTGCAGCGTGTCAACGCCAGCACCTCCACCAGGGGCTGATGACAGGATCACCATGTCCACATCAAAGCCAGTGGTAGCACCCGGCGCAGTCTGCAGCAGGCTTTCTGCAGCGGGAAGAGCCACGGCTTCAAGTGGGGCACAGGACTGAATCGTCAGTGAAGAACTAGAAAGCGCTGCATCGACTGTGCCCACAACAAGTTGCGGCACTGGCTGCCCACCGATGGTGAGTAGGTCAGTGCGACACGATGTTGGCAGCGCTGCATCAGGTTCCGGGGCAGCAACCACGGGCAGGTTGATCTCAGCGATGCCTACCGGCAGAACAGTCTCGCCACCGCCAAACCAATCAGACGAGGTTGCCTGATGCACTGCGTCGATGGTGATGCGAAAGGTGCTGCCCGTGATTGGCGCAATCGGAACGGTGAGCTGTTTTGTGGTTCCCCGTGCAGCACCTGAGCCCAGCGCAGTGCGCGACATGATTGCCTTGACCGGAGCAGCACCATCAGCCGAGATTGATAGCTCGGTAGGAATCGAATGCTTCCCATCAGCGATGACTGCGAGCGTCAGTTCATTCAGCGTGACTGACTGAGGGTAGGTGTACTGCATCCACTGAAGAGGGCCGTTAACGGGGGTCTGATAGGCCGTGCTCAAATCGCCATCCACTGCAGTGGAGGCACGCGACCCGGGGTCGGCAGGTAAGCGAGCAGAAGAGTTCGCCGTGACTCCGCCTTGGGTCGCATCAGGCAAGCCGATGATCTGGTCGATGCGCTCATCGGGAAGACTTGCAGTCATGCGAACTCGCCCAAAGGGGGTGAAGGCACGGGGGGCAGGCCCAGAAACGACGCGTCGCATGATTGGCTCTTCATCCGAGGCAATGACGTCGCCCGGATTAGCCGCTCGGCGCGTGAACACATAGCTCAACTGCTGCGAGATCGACTCAGGCCCGGCTACATCGAGCAGGTCTGTGGGTGGGCGGACTACCTCGGTGATAGGTCCGAGACCCGGAATGGTGACTTCTGCGAAACCAACACCCGAGGTGCCGCGGTAGGTGGGCATCTCGCCGCGATCGGTTCCGTCCACGGTCAGGCGCAAGGTGCTAAAGCTGCGATTGGGGAACTGGATTCTTTGCCCCGGACCGACTTGTGAGGTTTGGTCCAAGGTTGCAGAGATCGGGTCCCCGCCATCGAAGCTGAGTTGCAACTCGGTGATGTAACGATTGGCTCCACCTTGGACCTGTAACAAGTTGATGAAATCGGTGGTGACGGGCTTGTCTAGGGTGATCTCGAGGAACTCGTCTACTGGGTTAGCAAAGGCGGCAACACGCCATGCAGTGAGTGGGTCGCCATCTAGTGCATTGACGGCCCGGTCACCCGCTGTATAGGTCACGCCATTTCCATATGTTGAAGCAGCAACGGTTGCGCCGCCGCGCTGCTCGACCACCGTGCGTTGGTCATCTCCAGCATCAGGGAAGACCTCAAGGCGATTATCTGTGTTGTCCTTTACGAGCGGAACTTCGCCGACGCGCTCGGTATAGCCGTCATTATCTCGAACAGCACCCCATCGCCTTGCCTGCTTACGGTTTGTGTCAGTCACGATGAGCTCTGAATCTGGTTCCGAGATCTGGCTCTGCAGGGCTGATGGGTCGCCTGCGAACGAGGCTGAATAAAAAATTGGGCGGTCTACTTGCAAGCCACCCGAGGCAGCGAAATTGACCAACCCAGCAGCATTTCCAGCGAGCAGGGTTGGCCCCTGAGCTTGAACAGTTCGCAGGATTGGGCGTGAGTCCTGAACGCGAAACAACGTCACCGGAGCAGGATCAGGCGCCGCGCTAGGCGTGTTGAACTCAAGCTCGTCATCGAGTGGCAGTTGCTCCGTCGGTGTATTTGCAACGACGCTGCCAAACTGGGCAAAAGGGTCGATTCCGGGTGCCTCTTTGAGCTGCTCAAAAGTTACTCGCGGGCGGGGAGTGCGGAATCTCTCTTGTTGTAGGTCGGCTCGCAACAAAATGTCCCCTACGCCCAGCAGTCGAGCAAGCGGTGCAATGGCAGACGGTTCCACGCGGCCGGATTGAAACGGCAGATCGAAATCGTTCAGAAAATTGGCCGAGGCGGGGGATCCGTAGGGAATCAACTCTCGGGCTGCGTACTCTCGGTCAGTTAGGCCGGGAGTAATCGGGTCAACAGTGTTGCCCCAACGGTAGGAAGCAAAATCGGTTCCCGGCACCTCGAGCACTCGAGTGTCTACGTCGCCGGCATCAAGAGCATCAGCGGCCTGCAGCCAATATTCGGGGACATCCTCTTTGCGGTCAAGGTTGCGATCCACCATCAAACCCTGGAACAAGGGGAGTTGGTTCAAGCAGATCAGCAGGAGTAGAGCGCCTGCTGCGAACCGATGCCAGGTTGGCCGCCAAGCGCTCAGAGCCGCAATGGCAGCCCCGAGAAACACCGCTAGGCCCAAAGCTATGAGTGGTACTGCTCGCGGAGTTGACCGGAAAGACAATCCAAGGTCGCCCCGTGTGAACGCCTTAAATATGCCGCCATAGGGTGAGGGCGAGTCCCAAGGGTGGGCACCAACACCAATGACCAGGCCAACAAGAACTACGGAGGCAAAAAAGATT
>CAMDAT010000275.1 GCA_945888825.1 Bifidobacterium breve
AGCTTGGGAAGCTGCAGATCTCTGAGATGACCTTGATTGATGAGTTGAACCCAACGAGTACGAACGCAGTTCTGGCTTCATTTCTGCCGCTGGCCCAGATCGAGGCCACAAGATGAGCGCAGTAACCCCTCCGGAATCAGCCGATTTGCCTCTAGGTAGCAGTGTTATCGTGATTTCTGGCCCTGGGGGAGTAGGGAAAGGGACCTTGGTCGAGGCTCTTCTGAGGCAAGACAATCGGCTCTGGGTCAGCAAGTCATGGACCACCCGAGCTCCGCGAGTACACGAGGCTGCAGATGCCTATCACTTTGCGACTCGGGAGGAATTTTTGGCCCATGTCGATGCTGGAGGGTTTCTCGAATGGACTGAGTTCTTGGACTATTTCCAAGGAAGTCCACTTCCACACCCTCCCGCTGGGCGCGATGTGCTTTTCGAGATCGATGTTCAGGGCGCAGCAAATGTTCAAGCCCACTTTCCCGACGCACTCCTGATCTTTGTAGATGCGCCGAATCGTGCCGTCCAAGAAGAGCGTTTGCGACACCGTGGCGATAGCGAGGAGCGAATCCTGCAGCGCCTAGCAAAGGCGCACGAAGAGATTGAGCGTGCTTCGCTGATGAGTTTTATACATCTAGTGAATGATGACCTTGAGGTCTCGGTGAGGGAGCTTCAGGCCTTGATTGAGCAGCACAGGTCTCGCTAATCGCTGGTGCAACTCGTTCTCTGCTAACATTGCCCGCTGGTTCTTCTTCGAAGGCCGCATCAAGAGTTTGTTTCCCCACCACCCTGTTGGAGTAAAGCGTCCCATGGCAGAGCGTCTCGACACAATGATGGATCCACCGATTGAGGAACTCCTCCTCAGAAGCGGTTCCAAGTTCTCTTTGGTAACACTCGCAGCCAAGAGGGCACGACAAATCAACTAGTACTACGGGAGCCTCAAAGCCAAGAGCATCGTTGGGTCCGTGGTGCCCCCACAGGTGACCTCCACTGCGCGGACCTCACTCTCGATTGCATTTGAAGAGATCGACGCAGACATGATCGAAGGCGTCGGTGGAGCTACTGGTCGACTCGATCCGGGTGCCGAAGAAGCTGAAATCGCCGAGGGCGAGGACTGAGCCTCCGCCTGCGCGGTTGCTACAGACTCTCGGAGACACGTGGATCAGGTGAACTCCTTTCAGGGTCGAAGAATTGTACTCGGCGTATGCGGTGGAATCGCTGCGTATAAGGCAATCGAATTGTGTCGGCAACTAGTAGATGCTGGCGCTTTCGTGAGCGTGGTTATGACCGAGAGTTCAAAGGAATTTGTTGGCGAGGCCACGTTTTCTGCCCTCTCCTCCGAAGCAGTTTGGTCCTCGCTTTTTGCTGAGCAAGACCCCATCCCGCATACACGCTTAGGGCAAGCTGCCGACCTGATTGTCGTGGCTCCAGCCACTGCCAGGCTGATCTCGGCCTATGCCACGGGCTACTCGCACGACTTGTTAACCAACGTGTTGTTAGCAACTCGCGCTCCCGTGGTGATTTGCCCTGCGATGCATACAGAGATGTGGGAACACCCAGCCGTGCAAGACAACCTCAAGATCCTGTCGCAGCGCGGGGTGCATGTTGTTGACCCCGAAGAGGGCAGGCTTGCAGGAGGCGATATTGGTTCTGGTCGCCTTGCAGGTACCGAACGAGTGTTGGAAGCCATGAGAGGCGTACTCTCTTCTTCGACTCCCAGCGGGGAAGTTCGTGGAGATGAAATTTTAGAGCCTTCTGCAAGCGGTCTTCATGGATTGAACGTCCTCGTTACGGCCGGCGGAACCCGTGAGCCGATTGACCCCGTTCGCTATATCGGCAACCGCTCCTCTGGCAAACAGGGTCATGCGCTAGCTGAAGAGGCCCTCGCTAGGGGTGCTGCGGTGACTCTCGTGACTACCACGCAGATTGCCACGAGCCCAGCGATCACCTGCGTTTCAGTGGATACAGCACAAGAAATGCACGATGCGGTTATGAGTCGTTCGGCAACTGCAGATGGCATTGTCATGGCTGCCGCTGTTGCGGACTTTGCTCCAAGCCAGATCGCGACAGAGAAGCTCAAGAAGAGCGATGGTGCGCCAATGTTGGAAATGCACCCCACTATTGACATTCTCGCTGCGCTAGGGTCCTGCAAGCCGAATGGGCAGACGCTGGTTGGGTTTGCAGCAGAAACCCAAGACGTTCGGGAGAACGCTGAGCGAAAGCTCAAAGATAAGCAAGCGGATATTTTGGTGGTAAATGATGTTGCCGCTCCAGGAGTTGGCTTTGAGTTCGAAACAAATGAAGTAGCAATTCTTTGTGCCGCATCGGAGGACCGTTTCGTTCCGCTCACCGATAAGCGATCCGTTGCGGCGGTAGTTCTAGATGTAGTTGTCAGCACACGATCGGCGCAGGAACCTGTGCCCTCATCAGGAGAATAAGAAATGAACAACTGGACGTTTACCTCGGAGTCAGTAACCGAGGGGCACCCCGACAAGATGGCAGATCAAATCTCGGATTCGATTCTGGATGCAATCCTGACCGAGGACCCGGATGCTCGAGTGGCATGCGAAACCATGGTCACCACCGGTTTGTGCATTGTTGCCGGAGAGATCACCACGACCGGGTACGTAGACATCCCATCGATTGCTCGCGACACCATCTGTGATATCGGCTATGACCGAGAGAGCTTTGGCTATGACGGTCGGACCTGTGGCGTGATGGTCGCAGTCGATGAGCAGTCACGAGATATCGCTCAGGGAGTGGACGACTCAGAAGAGGTTCGTTCAGGAACAGCCGGTGAAGAGGACCAACTCGATAAGCAAGGTGCTGGCGACCAAGGAATGATGTTCGGATATGCAGTCGACGAGACTGACGTCCTGATGCCATTGCCGATCCACCTTGCGCACCGTCTAGCCGAGCGTTTGGCCGAGGTTCGCAAGTCAGGAACTGTGCCCTACCTTCGCCCCGACGGGAAGACCCAGGTCACCTTTGAGTACGAGGACAACCGCCCTGTCCGCCTCAAGACCGTGCTGATTTCTACTCAACATAATGATGGAATCGATCGTGATACCGAGATTCGCCCTGACCTCATTGAGCAGGTCATTCGTCCAGTCATTCCAGAGGCGTTTGCAGACGACGACTACGAGGTCTTTATCAACCCAACGGGAAGATTCGTCATCGGTGGACCTGTTGGCGATGCTGGCCTAACAGGCCGCAAGATCATTGTTGATACCTATGGCGGCTCTGCACGACACGGCGGAGGTGCTTTCTCTGGTAAGGATTCCTCCAAAGTTGATCGGTCAGCCGCTTACGCTGCGCGTTGGGTCGCAAAGAACGTCGTCGCTTCGGGGGCGGCAACACGCTG
>CAMDAT010000276.1 GCA_945888825.1 Bifidobacterium breve
GCCAGCGGCGGTCGTCCAGGAGTTGCAGCGTTCCGAGGATTCCGAGAAGCAAGATCAGATTGCGCGACTGCAGCAGTTCAAGCGAACTCACGCAGCCGATGGACCAGCAGCTCTTGAAGAATTGCGCGCTGCTGCACTTCGCGGAGACAACCTGTTCGAGGTGCTGATGGATACGGTGCGGCACTGTTCGCTCGGCGAGATTACTGACACCTTGTTTTTGGTGGGTGGCAAGTACCGCCGCAACGTGTGAATGTGGGGAGCATGACTGCAGGTTCCGAGGCCGCTAACTCACAACAGGTGCGCGTGATCGAAGTAGGCCCCAGAGACGGCTTGCAGAATGAACAGCAGATTTTGCCTGCCGCCGACAAGGTCGAACTGGTGCAGCGCCTTGTCGCCACCGGGATTTCGGCAGTTGAGGTGACCTCGTTTGTTCGACCTGATCGGGTGCCGCAACTTGCTGATGGAGTAGCGGTGTTTCCGGCAGTACAGAAACTGCCTGGTGTTCGCTACATCGCTCTGGTTCCCAACCTTGCAGGATTGCAAGCTGCGGCCGAAGCGGGCGTGCAAGAGATTGCCGTGTTCGGTGCAGCCAGCGAGCAGTTCAGTCAATCAAATTTGGGCAGAGGTATCGACGACAGCCTCAAGATGTTTGAGCCCGTCGCAGCCGAGGCGCGACTGCTTGGGATGATTGTTCGCGGCTATGTCTCGACTGTGCTTGGCTGCCCATTCTCGGGGCACGTGCCTGTGGGCAACGTGGTGCGAGTTGTGCGGGCTCTCGACGAGATGGGCTGTGATGAAATCAGTCTTGGAGACACCATCGGTGTGGGAACTCCGCATGCGGTTAACGAACTGATTGCTCAGGTTGAAACTGTGTTGGCAGTGCAGCGGATCGCAGTGCACTTTCATGACACCTACGGCATGGGTTTGGCTAACTCAATGGCCGCTATCCAAGCAGGCGTGCGGGCGGTTGATACCTCGATCGGTGGACTTGGCGGATGCCCCTTTGCGGGCCGAAACGCGACAGGAAATCTGGCCACCGAAGACTTGGTCTACGCGCTCGCTGGGTCTGAGTTCGATACCGGTATTGATCTGGATGGACTGCTACAGGTGAACAGTTGGTTAGCTGAACGAGTGGGCCGAGCACTGCCTTCAAAGGTTGCAGCAGCCCTTCTTGCAAAGCAGGCTGGTACTAGCGATGCCAAGTGATTCTGGTGCTGTGAGCGAGCCGACTAGCAACCCTCCTCGGGTGTTGTGGAGTCCAGCAGAGGATGCAGCAAGCAGTACTCAGATGGGTCGCTTTGCGGCTCGTTGCAGGGAGCAAACCGGGCTGGACCTTTCGGAGTATGAGGATCTGTGGCGATGGTCGGTCACTGATCTTGATGGTTTCTGGACCCAGATTCTGCAGTTCTTTGATGTGATTCTTGAAGGTGATCGTCAGCCCGTTCGCACCGGCAAAACAATGTTTGAGACCAGATGGTTTCCGAACCTCCACCTGAACTATGCCGAGAACGCTCTGCGCGGCCCTAGCTCCAACACGGCCGGCTTTGAAGACGACCAGGCGGCAGTGCAGGCCGAGTCGCAACTCAGGGGGGAATGTTCACTGACCCGTGGCGAGTTGCGAACCCAAGTAGCTGCTTGCCAGCAGGGTTTGATCCAACTGGGTGTTGAGTCTGGAGATGTGGTGGCTGCCTATCTCCCCAACCTGGCAGAGACCATTATTGGATTCTTGGCTTGCGCCGGGCTGGGTGCTACCTGGGCTTCCTGCGCTCCCGAGTTTGGGGTTCGAGCAGTCATTGATCGGCTGTCGCAGCTCAATCCCAAGCTGTTGCTTGCAGTAGAGGGGTACGGGTACGGGGAGAAACTGATTGACCGCAGCGCAGACCTTGAAGAGATCCGCAGAGCGCTGAGTTCGCTTGAACACACCGTGGTGTTACCCGGTCCTGATGAAGGTGTCAGCTCTCAAGCTATCGGCACCCAAGGCGTCTCGACTTGGCAGGAACTGTTGAGCACGGAAGGGGAGTTGATCACTCGCCGAGTTCCGTTCAATCACCCCTTGTATGTGTTGTTCTCGAGTGGCACCACGGGCTTGCCGAAGCCGATTGTTCACGGCCATGGCGGCATACTTGTTGAACATCTCAAGGCGCTGGGCTTGCATTCGGAGCTCGGGCCCAGGGACGCCTTTTTTTGGTTCTCGACCACCGGTTGGATGATGTGGAACCTGCTGGTGTCTGGGCTGCTCGTCGGCTGCAAGGTGATCTGCTTTGATGGCGACCCGGTGCGGCCGGACCCTTCCACCTTGTGGCAGGTGGCTGCTCGCACAGAAGCTACTTATTTTGGTTGCAGCGCCTCGTACCTGATGGCCGAGCGTGCTCGCGGCGTGCGGCCCACGCTTGAGCATGACTTGTCGAAGGTGAGCGCCGTTGGGTCAACTGGCTCTCCCTTGCCGGCTGCAGGATTCAACTGGGTTTCTGAGCAGTTTGGTCCGCATGTGCAATTGAGTTCGAAGAGCGGTGGGACAGACCTGTGCACTGCAGTGGTTGGCACCGCACCGCTCGTGCCCGTCTGGGAGGGTGAGATCTCTTGTCGTTACCTAGGTGCTGCCGTTCAGGCTTTTGATGATCAAGGACTTCCCGTACTCCAGGCTCAGGGTGAACTCGTCATAACTGAACCCATGCCGTCCATGCCGGTGGCTTTTGCCGGTGACGATGACCGCAGCAGACTCAAGGCTGCGTACTACGAGCAGTTCCCCGGAGTGTGGGCTCACGGAGACTGGATCACGATTACTGACCGAGGGTCCTGCGTGATCAGCGGCCGCTCTGATGCAACGCTCAATCGAGGTGGAGTGCGTCTTGGCACCTCGGAGTTCTATTCGGTGGTCGAGACGCTGCCCGAAATTGCCGACAGTCTGGTGATCCATCTTGAAGACACAGATGGGGGATCGGGAAGCCTGTTGCTTTTCGTGGTGATGGCCCAGGGCAGCAATCTTGACGCCGAGGTGCGTGCACAGATTGCTGGCCATGTTCGAGCTTTGTTGTCGCCCCGTCACGTTCCTGACCAGATTTTGCAGATCTCGGTGGTGCCGCGCACCTTGTCAGGCAAAAAGGTCGAGGTTCCGGTCAAGCGAGTTCTTCGTGGTGCAGTTCCGAGCGATGTTGTGAGCTTGGATTCACTCACCGACAGGTTCTCGCTAGATCAGTTCGTTGGGTTGATCCAGTAACTGGGCTGAGCGCGGACCAGCCCCTGATCCAACTCGGATGATTGTGGTCGATAGTCGACCAAATACATCCGGGTTGCAGGTCGAGAAGGTCTGCTAGTTCCCGGAGTAGGAGGTCTGCTATTAGTCGCTTA
>CAMDAT010000277.1 GCA_945888825.1 Bifidobacterium breve
GATGACCAGGTTCGAGTTGTCGTGCTTCAGGGTGCAGGGAAACACTTCTCTGCAGGCCACGATATGAAGGAACTGCTAGCTGCCGAGGAGCATTGGGTGGCTATGCGCACCACCCCCGAAGGTAAGCGGCACCACGAGGAAGTCATGTATTGGGAGCGCTCACTTCGCTGGCGGAATCTAGCGAAACCAACCATCGCAGCCGTGCAGGGTGCATGCTCAGCGGCTGGTCTCATGCTGGCCTGCATGTGCGACCTGATCGTTGCTTCCGAGGATGCAACATTTTCGAATCCGGTTCTTCGAATGGGAGGCGTTGGCGTTGAACTCCTTGTCGAGCCGTGGGAACTCGGGGCCCGACGCGCAAAAGAGTTCCTTCTCTGTGCCCGAGTTTTGTCTGCTGAGGAAGCCGAGCGTGCCGGCATGGTCAACCGTGTTGTTCCTCGCGCTCAACTCGAGCAGGCAGCGCAACAAATGGCGGCCGAGGTAGCTCTCGTTCCACCGATGACTGCGCAGGCCGTGAAGAAATCGATTAACGCCCTACTCGACCGTCAAGGCCAAACCGACTCCTGGGCGTACCACTTTGATCTCCATCAAGAGGTATCAAATTCCCCAACTGCGCTCGCGATGATGGCCAAGAGAGCCCAAACTGGCATCGCTGGCATCAAGGCCGAGCAGGCGGGGACTCTCGACTAGGCACTGTCGCCTAGCCAGTGCTCTTACCTCGATCAGATCTGACCCTCAGGCAGGCAGGCCTTGGTTGCGAGAACGCATCACCCAGGCTGCAGCGATTGCCAGCATGGTCAGTGCTGCGGCCGAGAGAACACCGAAGGGCAACTCGGGAACAACTGCGGGCGGAAGCACGGGGCAGTTGTTTGCAGTCCCCTTGCTCGGCGACAGAGTGGTAACAAAGTTGCCCGTCCCGTTCGGGCAGCGCCCGTAGGTGGTTGTGGCATGACTAGTCCAGGTGTAGCTATCAAGAACCGTGGTTCCGTCAGTCGCAAACAGCCGGACAAGGTCGGAGGATCCAAGACCGAATCCAAGGGCGGCATCGGTGATGACGAGGTAAGCACCGGCAGCTAAAACGGTACCAGGAGGGATTGAGTACTTCGCGATGCTGCTTTTCTTACCCTGCAATTTCAGACCAGAAATATCAACCGGAGTTGTGCCGTTGTTATACAACTCAATCCAGTCTTCTGACACTGCGGGTCCGGAGACAAGCCAGACGCTTGTGGATTCGACCTCATTGATTTTGATATCAGAAGTATCGGCCGAGGCGGTTCCGATATTGATCAATGACACCAAGCTCAGCAACAGCGCTAAAGCCGCCATCCGCAACAGAACGGTGTTTACATTCCTCACTGGCATAGCAGCCTCCGAGTAGTCAGCGCACAGCAGCGCTCGTATACAAACCAGAAAATAGAGGGCGGAGTTTGCCGGAACCCGACCGCAACATGAACCGCTACTCAACTCCTGCTGAATTTGTAGGGGAGCGGGTGTAACGGAATTGCCTGAGCATGCCGGCCAGCCTTCGAGGTGTCTGCGCAGATACCTGCACAGACACCCCGAAGGGTCTGACCTAGCCCGCAGAGATCAGGCAGTTACAGCAGAATTGCGACGACGCAACACCCAAAGGGCACCGAGCGCCAGCAAGGTAACGGCGGCCGCCGAAAGTGCGCCGAGCGGAAACTCTGGCACGACTGGCGGAGGCATCACTGTGTTGCTGCAAGGCACGTTGCCAGAGCGCAATGAGTAGCCAGCAGTGTTTGCATCATCTGCCCAGTATGCGGGCTTGCGATTGTCAACACACTCGGTGGCTGCAGCAATGGCAAAGCCCTCATTGTTGATATTTGGCATTGAGGCGGGACGCTCATACATGTTCGTGATCGTGAACTTTTTGGTCACGGCATCCACGTTGAACACTGCTGATCTTCCGGCGCATCCGTCGTCGCAGACAACCCACAGGTTGTTCAGATCCTGATCAAACTCGGTTCCCATGACACCGACGAACCCGCTGGTGATTGTGGCGATCCGTGTAAACCCGCCGCCGACGGTATCGAGCGCGTACACATAGAGTTTGCCGCTTGCTTCGACACCCACAATAAACAGGCCCGCACCGTGATTGGCGTAGTTGGCTGGGTCGTAGGTGGAGCCTGTGGACTCATCTAGGAAGCCTTGTGCGGTGAGGTAGGAGTCGGGGATCCAAGAGATGGTCTCGAGTCCGGTGTTGGCAGTGTTGACTGGCAAGTCTGCAGTCAAGTTCCACTCGTTGGTTGCAGTCAGTGACGAACCCGCTGCGGAAACGTCATAGCGGAGGATGCTGTTACGGCTGACCGAGTTCGCTGAGTTGTTGCGCTCTGCTGAAACGTACAGACCGTCTGTTGAGGCTGTTCCACCCATGGTGACGCCTTCGGCATCAACATCGCCGGTTCCATCTGTGTAGCGAAGCAGCTTGCCGCTTCCCCAATCGTTCGTGGTGTCCGGAACCCAGTTGGCACCGTTGTAGACCATACGGAACATCGCACCCGGGCCATTTCTGGTTGCCCACAGCACACCAGGAGTGGCAGTCCCTGAGCCTTCGTAGTCAAGGCCGCTCATGTTGCTGCTGAAGGTGTTGGCGACATCAACTGTCTGAACTGCCGGATCACCTGGCCAGGTCAGACCTGGAACCAACGTGGTGGTGGTCGAGGTGGTTGTTGTTGCACTCGCTCCACAGCTATTTGCAGTGCCCTTGGTAGAAGCAGCCGTTGTGGCGAAGCTTCCTGAACCATCAGGACAGCGGCCATAGGTGGTGCTGGCGTGAGCAGTCCATGTATAGCTATCAAGAAGTGTGGTTCCGTCGGTTGCAAACAACCGTGCAGAGTCAGCTGATCCAAGACCGAAGCCAAATGTTGCTTCATCGATTGTGTAGAAAGCGCCTGCGGCCAGCGTGGTCGAAGCGGGGATGGAGTACTGCACGCGGGTGTTGTCATTATCTACAAACTTGAGCCCCGAGATGTCTACCGACGCAGAACCGCTGTTGTACAACTCCACCCAGTCTCCGGGTGAGCCACCGCTGGATTCAACCTCGTTCACCTTGATGTCAGACACAGCAGCCGAGGCCACCGAAGTGTTGAACACAGTCAGGGTGGTAAGCAGCAGTGCGAGTGCTCCCACCTTTGGCGCATACCTTGCAATCTTCTTCATCTTCACAGCAACTCCCCTATTCCCGTTCGCCCACAGCCGAGCGAAGTTGTTTCGAAACTAAACAACGCTGTTGGACGCCCCCTTGCCTTTAGGTGGACAGAAGCTCAACAGTGAGCCAACCCTGCCCCCTAGACACGGCCTCTCGACCCAGGCTCTATACACAGCCT
>CAMDAT010000278.1 GCA_945888825.1 Bifidobacterium breve
ATCCAAACGACTACCATCCGATAGCTGCGCGAGTTCAGCTTTGCGCAATCTCAACAAGGGGAACTTCAGTGACTGAACAACTTCTGTATCCAGGTGGATACGTCCAAGATCGCGGCGACCACCCTGCCTACATCATGGCCAGCACTGGGCTCACCGTGACATACCGGGAACTCCACGAGCGTGCTACACAGATTGCACACCTGATGCAGTCACTTGGCCTACGGCCTGGGGATCATGTGGCTTGGTGCGCAGAGAACCACCCGTGGTATCTATCCCTAGCCTGGGGTGCGCATTACGCAGGCTTGTACTACACCGCAATCTCATCTCGACTTACCCAAGAAGAGGTCGCTTATATCGTCAACGACTCTGGCGCACGCGTGCTGATCAGCACCCAATACAAATCAGAGCTTGCTCGAGAGTTGCTGATGCTGACCCCGGGGGTTGAGCATCGCTACTTGTTAGATTCCACCATTGACGGTTACGAATCATTCGAGGCTGCAGTAGAAGCACAGCCCATCACGGACCTCATAGAGCCCACTGAAGGTATGGACATGTTGTACTCCTCGGGTACCACTGGTCAACCCAAAGGCGTCAAGGTTCCGGTGCGTGAGGTGCCACTCGGAACGGGCGACATGTTGTACATGCTCGTTGCCGGACTCTTTGGTGCGAACACCGAAACGGTGTACCTCTCTCCAGCGCCGCAATACCACTCGGCTCCGCTGCGTTTCTCGATGCAGGTACAGAGGGCTGGCGGCACTGTGGTTGTTATGGAGCGCTTCGATGCGCAAGATGCTCTGCGCCTGATTGAAAAGTACGAGGTGACCTTTGGACAGTTCGTGCCGACCATGTTCGTTCGCATGCTCAAGCTGACTCCTGAGCAACGCGCCGTTTCTGACATGTCTTCACTTCAGGTAGTTATTCACGCTGCTGCGCCATGCCCAATTCCAGTCAAGGAAAAGATGATCGACTGGTGGGGACCGATCATTCACGAGTACTACGCAGGCACCGAGGGCAATGGATTTTGCTGGGCAAACTCCGAAGCTTGGTTGGCCCACAAGGGAAGCGTGGGACAGCCGCTAGCTGGCGTGCTGCACATTCTTGATGATGATGGCGAGGAACTTCCTGTTGGTGAAACGGGAACGGTGTTCTTTGAGTCAGAAGCCGCTTTCAGCTACCACAACGATCCGGACAAGACCAAAGAGTCGTATAACCCCGCTGGTTGGTCGACTCTCGGCGACGTAGGGCGAGTCGATGAGGACGGGTTCTTGTACCTCTCAGATCGCAAGGCCTACATGATCATCAGTGGCGGGGTAAACATCTACCCACAAGAGGCCGAGAACGTTCTTACGATGCATCCGGCAGTTAGCGATGTTGCGGTGTTTGGTGTACCGAATGAGGACTTCGGCGAAGAAGTCAAAGCAGTGGTGCAGCCCGTTTCCATGCCAGCAACCGCTGCTGAAGCGGCCGCCCTGTCAGCCGAACTCATTTCGTATTGTCGTGAAAGTCTGGCCGACGTGAAATGCCCTCGCAGTGTGGACTTCCGTGAGGAACTTCCGCGACACCCCACGGGCAAGCTCTACAAGCGCCTCCTGAAAGACGAGTACTGGCAAGATGCGGGGCGAAGCATTTAGCAGATGGGTTAGGTGCCTACTTCGTGGGCTGAATCAGCCGCCTCGGAAGCATTTCCGGCTTGCGACCCGCTGCCGACAAGCAACCTTCGCCCCAAAAGGACTGCTGCAGCGGCGCATACTCCCAGCACGGCTGCAAGGGCCCATGCCGCAGAGTACGACCAATGCTCTGCAGTGAATCCGAACAGGACCGGTCCAACTGCTCCCCCAACATAGACACCCGTTTGGGTGATCCCTGTTGCCCGACCGGGAAAGCCAGGTGAGGCCCGAACCACCGACAAGTTAAAGAGTCCGGGCCAAGCCCATCCGGCACCAAACGCAAGTGGCAGCCCAACGAAATGAGCAGCCGGGGTCTGAAAGAGGAAGATGAGCGAGGTACAGGACCCGAGCAAGATCATGATGGCTACTACCCCGAGCAGGTTTCCCGAGTGCCGGTCGGCGTAACCACCAACTAGCAGTCTCACAAAAATTGAGATGAGGCTGCCCAGTGCAAACGCATAGCCGGCCGTGGCTGGGCTTACCCCAGAGTTGATGGTTGACTCAACAAAGAAGCCACCCAAGGTGATTGCTGCCGCTGTCGAGAACGCCGCTGCAACAGCGAGCATGCCAAGAGCACCCCTTGGGGCCCTCTGGCTGTCTTGTTGGGCTCGGTGCGCCCGATTCGCTGCTGGCTTCAGCTCAGATTCCACCCGCAGCCGAACAGCGATTAGTGCAAACACACTGAGGGCACTTCCAAGGGCAAAGACCCATCGCCATCCAACTGTGAGCGCAATCGAGGGAAGTAACAGTCCTGCGATCAGTGCTGCTCCGGGCATCGCAGACTGCTTCACGGCAAAGCCGATGCCTTGACGGTGAATAGGCAAGTTGCGAGCGATAAAGACGTTGGCCCCAAGCTGGGCTGTGGCGTTACAGATGCCCGCCATCACAGATAAGGCAACAAGTGCCGCAAGCGCTCGTGCACCGAGGGCGATGGCCATTTCGATCATGCATGTTCCGGCGAGTGCAGCGATCAGCGCGATCCTCGGCCCGACGGAATCCACCCAGCGTCCCACTCGAGAAGACACCAGGGCACTTGATGCAAAGAACGAAGCGAACACCAGACCCGCAGCAGATTCGCCGTAACCCAACTCAGATCGAATCTCGACCGAGAGGGAACCCAAAAAGAACGCAGGCAAGATGGCAGCAACAATTGCGGCGGCAATAACAGGTAATCCACGCAAAGAGCGCTCAGGGGCTTCGACCTGTGCAGGAATCACCATGTCACTCTTACATGCTGTGCCTGAGCGAAACGCGCAACTACCATTGGTGCGTGCGGGATCATGCCTTTTACCAACACGAACACCCCCTTGCTATTGCCCATCGTGGAGGCACAGAGGCCGCTCCCGAGAATACGTTGGCGGCTTTCTCCGCTGCGACGCAGCTGGGGTTTACGCATCTAGAGACCGACGTACATGTGAGCGCCGACGGAGTACTCATCGCCTTTCATGATGACCAGCTCGATCGGGTCACCAATGAGCAGGGGAAGATCAGCGAGCTGAGTTGGGCGCAAATTTCTGAAGCGCGGATCGACGGGTCTGATCCCATCCCGACGCTGGCAGAACTTCTCGAGGCGTTTCCCTCTGCCTACTTCAATATTGACGCTAAGTCTGATGCTGCTGTTGAACCCCTTGCGCAAACCCTG
>CAMDAT010000279.1 GCA_945888825.1 Bifidobacterium breve
ATATCTAGTGTTCCGTAATTCTTCCCAAACCACATGTAGTTCCCCTTTAGCTAAGTGCGTTTCTTACCTCCTTTACTTGAGTCAGAACAGGCCTAGATGTGACATGTTTGGCGCGGCGGATTTTGCAGCAGAAGAACTGCAGAAGCCCACTCACTCACTCACTCGCTCAGGGTGCTCAGTCCTGGTTGAACTGCGGCAGATTCTGTGTGAACCTGCTCCTCGTGGCTGACCTTTCTGCTCTACTCGCTGATCTTGATGCCGAAGGGGCTGCACTCGACACACTCCTACAGTCCATGCCGACCAACTCTTGGAGTTTGCCAACACCATCAGACGGTTGGAACATTGCCTTTCAGGTAGCGCACTTGGCTTGGACTGACGAAGCTTCGCTGCTTGCGGTTCTCGACGAAGCGGCTTTTCTTGCCGAGGCGGAAACCCTGTTGGCACAGCCAAAAGGGTTCATCGATCGAACGGCAGCAGTGAATGCCGAGTTGTCACCCGAGGAATTGCTCGTCCTCTGGCGCACGGGGCGAGCCTCGTTAAGGTCGGCATTGGCCCAGGTTGCGGAGGCTCGCAAACTGAAGTGGTTTGGCCCGCCGATGAGTGCGGCCTCAATGGCAACAGCGCGCCTGATGGAAACTTGGGCGCATGGATACGACATTGCCGATGCGCTCGAAGTTCGGCCCGTACCGACCGCTCGGCTTCGCCACGTTGCGCACATCGGCGTGCGCACGCGCGACTTTGCCTTCACTGCCAACAAGTTGGAAGTTCCGACTGAACCATTTCGTATCGAACTTGATGCTTCCGGGCTTGATTCTTCCGGGCTTAATGCTTCTGGGCTTGATGCTTCTGGGGTTGCTGGGGTGAGTAGCCAAGAGTGGGTTTGGGGTCCTGAGGATTCAGCCCAACGGGTGTCGGGGTCAGCGCTCGACTTTTGTCTGCTTGTCACCCAGCGGCGTCATGTGGAGGATCTTGATTTGGTTGCCGTGGGTGCTCAAGCAGCTACATGGCTTACTATCGCTCAAACTTTTGCTGGCCCAGTGGGCGGCGGCCGCTCAGCCGGGCAGTTCTCACAGCAGCAGTCTGAGGGGAGCAATCTATGACCGAACTCGTTCACCTGAATGTGGACTCGGGAATCGCAACGATCACGCTTGACTCGCCTGCCAACCGCAATGCCTTGTCGGCGCAACTCATGAACGAGTTTTCAACGCACCTGGAATCGGCCTCGAGCAACGCTGCAGTTCGGTCGGTGGTTCTGGCCCATACCTCGTCCACTTTTTGTTCAGGTGCCGACCTGTCGGGCGATTCTGGGCCAGAGAAAGATATGGCTCAACTCGCTGCAATCCTGCGTCAGATGCTGGAGTGCCCAAAGCCGATTCTGGCCCGCATCGAGGGCCACGTTCGCGGCGGCGGCCTGGGCCTCCTTGCAGCTTGTGATGTTGCAGTTGCCAGCTTGGAGTCGAGCTTTGCATTCAGCGAGGTCCGACTCGGTGTTGCACCAGCCATCATCTCGCTGACGGTTCTTCCCAGACTCAGCAGCCGGGCAGCCTCGAAGTATTTTCTCACCGGTGATCGTTTCGACGCGGCCGAGGCTGAGCGCATTGGTCTCATCACGACTGCAACCGATCAGCCCGAGGCTGTTCTGCAGCAGTTGACGAACTCGTTTCAACTCTGCTCGCCGGTGGGTCTGGCCGAGACAAAAAAGCTGACTACTGCTGTGCTGCTCAAAGATTTTGCACAGCTAGAAGTTCAGCTCACTGAGCTCTCGGCCAAGCTGTTCGCTAGTGGCGAGGCTCAAGAGGGTATTGCTGCTTTCAAAGAACGTCGCCCGCCAGTCTGGGCCGAGGTTGAGTAGCAGGCTCTCGAAGCTAGAGCGAGTAATTCGGTGGGCGACAGGTCAGTCTGACCGCAAGGTATTCAAACCCGATACTCGGGTCGGCCTTAGCCTGTGCAAACTCGTTGCGAACCTCGGCGAGTCGGCCTTCTACCGATAGGCCTGATTCTGCCCCAGGCGCAGCAGCTTGCTGTTCGGCGAGCAGGGATTCAGCACCAGACACCAAGAGTTCCTCAAGGTAGGCAAGCAACTCGCTACGTCGTTCAGGGTTGAGTTCGGTCGAGACGATGCCAAGCTCCTGAGTCGAAATCTCTTGGCAGCCCAAGTCCTGAGCAAGTGCATTTAGTTTGCGTCCTACGAACGGGTCGCCGCCGCCTTCGCTCTGTTGAACGCAGAACAAATCCCACCAGCCCTGAATTGCAGGTAGCTCAGGCAGAAAACGAAAGGTCGCATTATCCACCTCGGTACACAACAGCAGTCCATCTGGCCGCAGAACTCGCAGTGCCTCTTGCAGCACCGCCGAAGGGTCTTTGACGTGTTCGAGCATCCAGATCGTCATCGCAGTGTCAAAGCTCTGATCACGAAACGGCAGCGCAGTTGCATCAGTCTGTACGAGCCTTGCTGCGCTCGCCGCAGAGCCGGGAACAAAACCCTGCGCTGCATTCAAGTTGGTCAAGCTCAAGTCAATTCCCGTGAGTTGAACTTGAGGGCAACGAGTTCCAACTTGATCAAGCTGTGCGCCAACCCCGCAACCGATTTCAAGTAGCGACCCGCTCAAGGGAAGGGGGAGTCCGGCGAAAACAACGGGAGCCAAGATTCCTGCCTGCTCCCAGAGCCGTCGTTCCTCTTGAGCCCCAAATCCGTGGATGTATCCCGAGGCCGTCATGACTTCGGAGGTTACACACCGAGCGGGAGCTCGCCGGTAGTGTCAGCGACAGTCAGCCGGGCGCAGTGTCAGAGCTGCAGTGTCAGGGTCCAGAGTCAGAGGTGAATCGTGGATGTAGCAATTATCGGAGCAGGCGGAGTATGTGGCCGCCAGGTTGCCATGCAACTCATTGGAGCACGGGTGCTTCCCGCATCTGCCCGACTCCAACTCGTTGGGCACCGAGGGGGCGAGAGCGAGCATGAACTGTGGGGTCTGCGTGCAGACCTGCAAGATGCATTTGCTGATTGGGCTCCCCGAATCGAGCTCGCATTTTCGCCAGCAGAGGTCGACGCCGAGATTGTTGTGATGATGGCCGGTGCCACCGTTTCGCTGAACCCGGGGGCTCCTCTGGACCGGCTCGCTTTGGGGCGTATGAACGCCGAGATGTTTGCAGAGTACGCCGAGGCGTTGGCCAAACTGCCAGAGCCCCCGATGGTGATTGTGCAATCGAATCCTGTTGAGCTGGGTGTACATAT
>CAMDAT010000280.1 GCA_945888825.1 Bifidobacterium breve
GGGTTGCGCGTCGGCGCTGTGTCATCGGGAAACTCACCTGCAGGAATAAAGCCAAATTCGGGCAGTGAGCTCTTCCCCAAACAAACCAGCCCCATGTCCAGCATCTGCGCTACGACCGGAGCTGTGCGTCGAACCGGAGGTGCAGAGGCCAGCGCAGCCGAACCATGCCGAGTGGGTAACCCTTCAACATCTTCATTGTCTTTGATAAAGGTTGGCACCCCGCCAAAAGGTCCCTTCACACTGAGTTCAGCGCGCTGCAGGGCACGCTCGAAATCTCGTGTCACCACTGCAGCGAGCACAGGGTCAACAATCTCAGCACGCGCTATAGCAGCAGCGACTACCTCAGTAGCACTCAGATCACCATTGCGGATGGCCGTTGCAGTGGCAACGCCGTCGAGTCTGGATAGTTCGTCTTGAAACGCATGAACGGGCGCGTTAACCATCCAATTTGGTTCCGGGGAAGCCCTCTAGTTCGCGCCAACGCTCCAGGTAGCCGACGTAGTCAAGCAGACTGCCCGTGTAGGTAAGGTTTCGACGCGCTTTGGGGTTCTGGCCTTGCTCGCTGTTGTAATAGCCAGGGGTACAACTGATCGAATAGCCAGCAATCTGCATTGCTACATTGAGCAAGGTCCGATGCCACTCCTCTTCTGCTTCTGGAAGGGCTTCAATACTCCTGATGCCATCCTCGGTGCAGCGAGAGATCAACCAAGACACGTGGTTCGCTGACTCCGATAGGAAGTGCAAGAAGTTGGTACCGAATCCCGCTTGCACGATGCTGATCATGAGCATGTTTGGAAACTCAGCGGCCAAGACTCCGTGCAACGTGTGCGCTCCGTCATGCCAACGCTCACTCATGGCCACGCCATCGCGGCCCTTTGGGTCAAACCCCAATCGCTGATTCAGGTCGGTGGTCACCTCGAACCCGGATGCAAACACCAACACATCTATTGGGTACTCCACGCCATCTACAACGAGCCCCGTGGGCGTGACTGATTCAACTCCTTGGCCATCCGTATCAACAAGATGGACATTGGGCAGATTGAAAGCAGGCAAATACTCGTCATGGAAGCAGACCCGCTTGCAATGCTTTCCGTACCAAGGTTTCAGCTTCTCCGCAGTTTCAGGGTCGTCTACCAGACGATCCACACGCTGACGAAACCCTTCCATGGTGTCAAAGTCTGATTGTTCTAGGGCTTCGGCCTGCTCGGGTGTAGGTGCCACGGACTGGGTGTCTTCCCACATGACCTCAGTCCACCCGTCGCCAACCAAGTTCTTCTCGGGCTTCTTGCCAGTTACAACCTGAGTGAAATTGCGGATGCGTTCGGCCTGCCATCCAGGCTGAAGGCTTGAGTACCAGTCCGAATCAGTCGGGCCGTTGTTGCGTTCGCCAACAGCTGACGGAGTGCGTTGAAACACAAAGACTTCTTTGGCCGCTTCGGCCAGACGTGGAACCACCTGAACTGCTGTGGCACCCGTACCGATGATGCCAACCCGCTTGTCTTTCAGCTTGTCCATGGTTTCAGTTGGACTACCACCAGTGAAGTTGTAGTCCCATCGACTGGTATGAAATGCCCGCCCAGCAAAGGTCTCGATGCCTGGGATCCCGGGGAGTTTTGCCTTGCTCAGGATGCCGCCCGCGGTGACAAGGAACCGTGACGAGATGTGATCACCGCGAGAGGTCACTACTTGCCATCGTGAGGTGGATTCATCCCAGTCGGCAGTGGATACTTCGGTCTGGAACAGTGCTCGCTGATACAAGTCGAACTGCTCGCCAATTCGTTGACAGTGAGCAAAGATCTCGGGGGCACCGGCGTACTTCATCGTTGGCATATACCCGGTCTCTTCCAGCAGAGGAAGGTAGGTATAGGACTCCACGTCGCACATGCATCCCGGGTAGCGATTCCAATACCAAGTACCACCAAAGTCGCCGGCCTTATCGATGATTCGAAAGTCAGTTATTCCCCGCTTGAGCAGATTGACAGCAGTCAGCATGCCTGCGAATCCAGCGCCGACGATGACCACCTCGGTTGTCTCGGTTACCGGCTCCCGGGTCAGGTTCGCGTCGGCATAGGGGTCACGGTCATATGCCGAGTAATCCCCTTTCAATTCAACGAACTGCTCCATGCCATCAGATCGAAGGCGCTTGGATCGTTCTTGTTCGTAGCGCTCTCGGGCCGCTGCAAGCGGGAGCGAGTTTCCGGCATCATTCTGAGGCATGGTTGGGCTTTCTCAGTTTTTCTGGGGCAGGGGGAATGGAGAATGGCAAGGCTAATCCTCGTAAAGATACGGCCTAGGAGGAGTTCAACAACAAATGGAGGCTGCTCTCGGAGGAATAACCTCCACAGATTGTTCTCAGTAGACTCCGAGAAGTGAGCACCGGTGAGAAGCCCCTTCTAGACGCTGCGATCCGTTCTCTGGAACTCAACGGGTGGGATGCGTCCCAAATAAATGAGATTTTGTTGGACGCGCATGCATCGCGCAGTTCGCTCTATCACTTCTATGGAAGCCGCGAGGGTCTCCTTGCTGCCGCTACTGCAGAGCGTTATCGGCGACTGCTGCTGCAAGAAGACACTGCGTTAGTTACAGAAGCGAGTGACTGCGAGACCACAGAGGAGTTGCTGGCGTTTGTAACTCAGCAACTCGTTCGAACCGTCACTGACCCCGACAGCATTAAGGCCCGGCAGTCACGAGTAGCGATTGGCGCAGACGCCCTGATTCATGAAGAACTCCGTGAAGACGTCGCTCAGAAGCAACAATTATTTCTGGACGCTATTGCCGAGATTATTGTTGCTGGTCAACAAAAGGGAATTATCCGGCCAGAACTCAATGCAATGGCCTATGCCGTTTGGATGCATGGAATGCTGCTCGGCCGAACCCTCACCGAGTCGGTATTCCAAGACACTGCTAGCTGGCTTGAAGTTGCAATCGAGGCGACGCTCGCACCGCTGCGACCGCGCTGAGAAACAGCAAAGCTCGGTGTGCTCTGCCATGCTCTGTAGATGATCTCTCCACTCCGCAAAGCCAGCCTGATGTTGTTTTCGTTGCTTTTTGTTTCACTTCTGGCTTCTTCATGCAGCACCAAAGACAGCACAGAGGCCAGCAACTCATCGGCTCCCGCCACATCAACTTCAACCGTGGTCACCTTTGGACCCACAGCGGAGACGGTAACTGTTGAGATGCCCTCGGTTGCCAAGACGCTCTACAA
>CAMDAT010000281.1 GCA_945888825.1 Bifidobacterium breve
CCCCCAGCGATAATCGCTGCACCAAGCAGTAGCGCCGCAAATCCGTGCTGCAGGCTTGCCCATCCCGAGAGCCCAAGAACCTTTCGAAGGCCTTCGTGCTGTCGAGAAAATCTGGGACGTAGAGAGAATCCGCTTCGCCAGACGGCTATTGAGGGCACGGCGACAAAGGCAACAACTCCAAGGGTGCCGCCGAGGGCTAGCAGCAGCTTTTCATTTGTGCTCAGTTCCAACCCTGGGTCTGGACCTGCAACGTATCGAAACGCCAGTAAGAACCCGACCATCACCAACGTGTTGCCAATCGGGGCCAAGGCACCGACGACAAAACTTCTTTTGGCATTGAGCACTGCAGTAGAGATTGCACCTAAGCCGTACAGCACGACCTGGGGAATAAAGAACAACAACAAGAACGCTGTTAGTGCTTGCTGCTCAGCGGCGATAGTCGGATCCTCGACTGCAGCAGTGAGCAGATCCGCAATCCACGGTGCTGCAAGCATGCCAACCAGAGCGACCACCCCGAGAACGATGATTGCTACGCCGAGCAATTCTCCTGCGAGGTGCTCGGCGCCTTTTTGGTCGCCACGATCAAAGTAGCCAACAAATGTAGGCACCAGCACAGCAGAGAGTGCCCCAGCAGCTAACAACTCAAAGAGAACATTCGAGACCGTATTCGAACTTTGAAAGGTGTTGCCTAGGTAGGTCGTCCCGAGCACGGCTGCAATGGCTAGGACTCTGATCCCGCCGAAGCCCCTCGAGACTGCTGCGGCCGCACCCATTCCTGCGGCCGTACGGGACACTGCACGTGAACCGCCAGCCGTTTCACTCATGGGCCGAGCCACTGTGGCAGCACACCATCAACCCCAGGGCCATACCCGAAATTGCCGCTCGTGCCTTTTTGTAAATCTGCTGCGGCCAGAACTGCAGCAACTCGGCCTGCTACTAGGTCCAGATCATTGACAGTCGAGATCGTCAGTTCACGTCCGGCCACTGCTGATCTCAAAATATCTCCACGCTGAGCGGGGTTCTCTTGCTCGGGTGGGGCAGGCACAAACATTTCTGCGAGCACGGTCGGAATTTTGAGCGCCGAGGCAGCTTCGACAAGCTCTCCGGCAGCAGATCCTGGTTTTTCTAAGCTGCTATTGGTCCCTGTTACGACAAACAGAGAGAGTCGCTGCCCGCCGGCACCATCAGTTCCATCGACGTTGAGCAACTTCACAAATCCAGCCTCTTGCAATTGTTTCAGCACAGCGTTGTTCGAGATGTCGAGCGAGGGAGCCGGAACCGAAGTGGTCACAGGAACAGTCGAACCGGGATCCTGTCCTGCAGCGAGGGTCGTGGTTGTTGTTGTTGTTGTACTCGAGGCGTTCGCCGACTCGGCCTCCGCCGGCCGAAGTATCAAATCCCAGACTGCTCCTTGGAGTTGCGCCACTGATACATCAGCAGATTCGGCAATCTGAGCTAGCTGTTCACGGTCCGCCTTGTCTTTCAGGTTCCAACTGGGCTCAAGGGCCAAGATCCCAGCCACGCTCGCACCAGATTGGCGAAGTCGGAGGACAAGGTCTTGTACTGGGCCTAACTCAATACCGGGCTCGATGACCACAACTGCTGTGGTCTCTGGAAGTTGACCTTCTACTGCGAACGGAGCGGATGCATCAACGTATTCCTGCAGGTCTTTGATTTCGACGTTCTTCTCGTCGATAGACGCAACAGTTTCGTTCAGATTCGCCTCGACTCCAGCAAGTCGGTCCTTCAGTGAGTCTGAGATACCGCCGTCAAGGACGGAACCAAGCACTACGCCCACTGCTAAGGCAAGAAAGAACGCCACGATCGACACCAGGTAGAAACGAAAAGTCACCATGTTAGGAAAGCCGTCCAGTCAAGGAATAGAAGATGTCACGAAGGTCAAGCCAAACCGTGCGCAGAAGTAATTGCAGAGAATCCGAGACCACTGCAACTGCGAGAATGACGAGCAGCGCCGCAGCGACCAGCAGCAGGATGTCTCGCCGACGGACACGCCCCTGATACAGCTGACTCACACCCTTGGCGTCGATGAGCATCGGACCAAGGCGCAGTCGAGTCAGGAAGGTCGATGACATCCCTGCTCGGCCTTTGTCCAAGAATTCAACCATCGTGGCGTGCGTACCTACAGCGACGATCAATTCGGCTCGACACTCATAGGCAAGCAGCATTGCTGCGTCCTCGCTGGTGCCTTCGATGATGAACTCCTTATAGGGCAAGCCCTGTTCCTGAAGCTCTTCCCTGCCCGGGGCCCGGCCATCTGGATGCACGTGATGAACAAGTTCGGCACCGCAGTTCCAAGCACGTTCCGAGAGTGAGTCGAAGTCACCAATAATCATGTCGGGGGTGAACTTCATGTCGAGTAGCGCATCCGCTCCTCCGTCCACCCCAACCAGGATCGGATGAAATTCGACGATGTAGGTCCGCAGTGCACGCAGATCTTCTTTGTAGTCATGTCCACGAACCACAATCAGGACATGCCTACGTTCGAATTTGGTGCGAATCTCGGGAACAACAATCGGCTCAAAGAGCAGCCGAGCTTCTTTCTCGACGTACTCCAATGTGTTGACAGCAAAGCTTTCGAGTTCGTTGCCAATCGCATCGCGAGCCAGTTCCATCTTGGCCTCAACCTGTTCAAGGTCAAGCATCTCGCCGCGACAGATTTCAACTCCATCACGAAGAATCCTGCCATCCTCAATAGTGATGGTGTCTCCGTCGCTGAGTTCGCTCATGATGGCGATGCCGACAGCATCCACCATGGCAATCCCGGCCTCGGCAACTCGTTTGGGGCCACCGTTGGGGTATCGGCCTGAGATAGCGGGGCTTGCGTTAATCACTGCGGATACCTGCGCCGCTGCTAGGCCTTCACCAGCAACTCGATCCAGGTCGCGGTGATTGATAACAGCAATCTCGCCGGGCTTTAGTCGTTTCACCAGGTCTTTCGTTCTCGGGTCGACTCTGGCGACGCCAGTAATCGACACGTGCGCAGTTGCTGTGGTCTCAGTCACCGTAGTGGCCAGTCTCTGAAATCTGAATGAACGACAGGTTCTGCATGCATGGAGTACTGGAGCAAGTCATGATCGGTCATAGATGCTAGGGCAATCCGCCTCGGCGGCATAGGTTCAGGGTTCTCGTGGCATCCGGCCAAGTTGATCTACTGCTCGTAAAGGGCCCACCCGCTCAATCACAG
>CAMDAT010000282.1 GCA_945888825.1 Bifidobacterium breve
GACCCGCTCCACGCCTGCCCGGGAACAGCTCAACCTGATCAGTAATTCGCGCGCCAGCCGAGTCCACCAACCACACCACGGGAAGCTCATCACGCAGGGCAGTTTCGGTCAGGCGAACAATCTTTTCAACCGTACGAGCCCCCCAAGAACCAGCCTTGACTGTCGGATCATTGGCCATGACGCACACCGGTCGGCCGTCAACCAATCCAACTCCGGTTACCACGCCATCAGCCGGAAGGTTTGGGTCCATTCCGGGGCCATAGGCGCTGTTTGCTAGCAACTGATCCTCGACGAAGCTACCTTCGTCGCAGAGCAGATCAATGCGATCACGCACGAACAGCTTGTTCTGCTTTGCCAGCTTTTCCCCACCTGATTCAAGGTTGCCCTGAAGTGCCCGAGCCGTGGCCTGCTCTATGCGATGTACCTGATTCTCCGTCATGGACGTCCCATCACTTGCCAGTTTTCTTGCCTGCAGACACAGCAGAGATCAGATCAATTACGAATCAATCGAGATGAGGTCCACGGTAAAGACTAGGGAGTCACCAGGAGCGGGGCCACCGTTGCCGTAGGCCTGATCAGCCGGAATGATGAGCGTGCGGCGACCACCCTCTTTCATTCCAACAAGGCCAGTCCCCCAGCCTGCAATTACCTGATCCAGACCAAAGCTAATGGGCTCGCCTCGCGACCAGGAGGAGTCGAATTCCTCGCCCGTGGTGGCTGCAGCACCGACATAGTGAACGGTGACGGTATCGCCAGGCTTGACTGCCTCGCCTGTGCCAACCACGTCATCAACGATGACAAGCTCAGTTACAGGGTCAGTTGCTTCGAGCGTTGGCTTTCCGCGCTCTTCAGCTGCGGCAAGGAACTCGCTGCTCGCATCCGAGGTGCTATTCCCAGCAGCAGTGTCGGTGCTCTGACTCTTTGCAGTCGTCGTTGTTGAAGAGTCGGCTGAGTCTGAATCGCTAGAACATGCTCCAAGGAGCACAACTGCACAGCACAGAGAGGCTGCGCCTATCACTGACCGAACTAAACGGCTTGAACTTCTCATGTCACACTCCACTTCATTGGTGGCGCTTAGCGCCAAGAAACATCAACAAGATCAACGGTAAAGACAAGCGTCTCATTTGGCGCAATGCCGGCACCGGGAGGAGGGTTGGGCCCGTACGCCATCGCACCTGGAATCACCAGGGTTCGGCGGCCTCCAACCTTCATTCCGATCAGACCCTCACTCCAACCTTGGATTACCCCATTGAGCGGAAAGCTAATGGGTGCTCCGCGATCCCAAGAGGCGTCAAACTGACTGCCCGAGGATGCAGAAACGCCGACGTAATGCGCAGTCACTGTTGCTCCAACTGTGACTTCGTCACCCTCACCGATGACCTCGTCAGTAATGACGAGTTCGGTGACTGCATCTGTTGCCGACAGCTGTGGTTTGCCGCGGGCTTCGATCTGTTCTTGTACTTGACTCACGTGAAACTCCTTGGCGAACACTCGCCCTAAGTGCTGGCTGATCCAGCTAGAGATTGGCAACGAGTTCCTATGGTAGAACCCTCAGTCCCCTCGGCGGCGAACCCGTAGCTTGATTGGCGTCGCCGGCAAGTGAAATTCATCTCTGATCTGTCGCTCGATATAGCGCAAATAGCTTGCAGGGACGATCTTGTTGGTAAAGAGCGTAAAGGTTGGAGGATCGGTAGCGCCCTGAGTGGCGTAGAGGATCCGGCCGCCGTGTGGAGCCGGCTGAGCCTGCTGTGCACGGCGAATCAGGTCGTTGACTTTACGAGTCGGAATTCGGGTCTCATATTGCGAGATTGCCTCACCAAGCGCCGGAAGCAGACGATGCACTCCCCTGCCATTGAGCGCAGAAACTCGTAGCACTGCTGCGTCGCCAAGAAAGTGCATCTTCTGTCCCATTTGATACAGAACATCTTGGCGAGCCGCTTCATCAAGGAGCTCCCACTTGTTGAGTACCACGATGATTGGGCATCCTGCACCGTCAACCCGCTCGGCTAGCCGCTGGTCCTGGTGGGTGATCCCCTCCGTTGCGTCAATGACGAGCAACGCCACGTTTGCCTTATCAACGGATTTCAGTGCCCGCACCATCGAGAAGTACTCGGTGCCGTCATCAATTCGTGACTTGCGGCGCATACCTGCTGTGTCAATGAAGCGCAGGGGTCCGACCTCGGTCTCGACCACAGTATCGACACTGTCTCGGGTGGTACCAGGCATGTCGTGCACGACGGCGCGGTCCTCGCCGATCAGGCGGTTGAACAAAGTGGACTTGCCAACGTTGGGTCGACCGACCAATGCAATGGAGGTGATCCCGTCATCATTTTCGGCTGCGATTTCTTCTTCAGTGGGCTCAGGCTCAGGGAGGAACGCAATGATCTGATCCAACATGTCACCAGTCCCGCGACCGTGCAAAGCAGAGATTCCGATCGGGTCGCCGAGGCCAAGTGAGAGAAGCTCCCACACCCCAGCCTCGTGACGTTGGTCGTCCACCTTGTTTGCAATCAACAGGACAGGAGCGGTGGCCTGTCGCAACAGTTCGCCCACGCTCGCATCCTCGTCGGTAACACCGATAGCGGCATCAACAACAAACAGAATCACATCAGCTTCTTTGATGGCCTGCTCGGATTGGCGGCTGACCTTCTTGTCGAGGGAGTTTCCTCCAACCATCCAACCGCCCGTGTCGACCAGGCGGAACTCGTAGCCCAGCCACTCCGCCTGAACCTCTTTACGGTCGCGGGTGACACCGGATTTCTCTTCGACAATTGCAATGCGTCGGCCAAGAATCCGGTTCATCAGCGTGGACTTACCAACATTGGGTCGTCCGACAATGGCAACGAGTGGTAGACGGTCAGTGCTCGTCATCGGGCATCCGTTTCTGAGCTAGTAGTTCGGTTGTTCGTCAATGGCTCAAGCGCCTCTCGCAGCGCAACGCCGTCAGTAGGAATAATTTCAACGGGTCGCGGCAAGTCTGCAGGGGTGAGCCCATCTAGGAATCGGCCTTGAGATAAACAGACATCGGGCAGCAAGTAACGGTGCCCGACAGGCTCCAGAGCCAGCACCCGCTGCAAATCTTCTCCCACCATGAGACCCGCAACAGAGATGTTGCCACCGAAGAACGTATTCTCAACAGTAACGATGCGCACATCTGTCCTGTCGAGGCTGCTGATCAAAGGAGTTAGGACTTGCGCC
>CAMDAT010000283.1 GCA_945888825.1 Bifidobacterium breve
GAGTTCGTTGTCATCAATGCCGCTCCCGCACCTGGAGCAAATATCCGAAGAGCAGGTGAGGCTGCCAGAACAGGAGATGAGCTTGTTGCCGCAGGGACCCTGCTCAACCCTGGCCACTTGGGCCTAGCTGCCAGCGCTGGATGTAGCGAGTTGATGGTGATTGAGCGACCACGCGTTGCCGTGCTGTCTACTGGCGACGAACTCTTGCCACCCGGCGCAGGCCAACTTGGGCCCGGGCAGATCTTTGAGTCCAACAGCACCGTATTGGCTGCACTTGCACGCTCGATGGGTTGCGAGGTCACCACGCACCACTGCATGGACGATGCGGCAAGTTTGCGCACTCTCTTGATGGAACTAGCCGCATCCCATCAACTCATTCTGAGCTCTGGTGGCGTCTCGATGGGCGGGGAGTACGACTCGATGCGCCAGGCTGTTGCAGGCTTTGAGGTTGAGTTCTTGAAGATTGCGATTCGGCCAGCAAAGCCGATTGCCTTCGGCAGAATTCAAGATTCGATTCTCTTTGGACTTCCCGGAAATCCGGTGTCCTCGGTGGTTGCATTTGAGCTATTCGTGCGACCAGCCATTCGGCAGATCACGGGGTTGGCACCGGCCTTGCCGCCAATGCTCCATGGTGTGGCAGGGGAGCAACTCCCGCGACTTGCCGGCGAATTCACCTACATGCTGAGCACGCGACAGGACTCACAGGGAGACTGGGTGTCAACCGGAGGCTTTGGCTCACACGTTCTTGGCGGAATTGCCCATGCACAGGCCTTAGCGGTCATACCGCCGGGTCCCGAACCTGTAGCCAAGGGCAGTGATCTGCACCTGATTCCTTTGTGGTCTTAGGCCTCGAAGCCTGTAGGACCTAAGTGCAGCAATTCCGCCAAATCGCTTGGGGTATCCACATCTAAGAATGACCAGCCGTGTGCGTCGAAGGTCCGCCACTCCTGCTCGGGCATGTACTGCGTAGCGATCCGTGACAGCAATCCACGCATGCTGCGCTCGCCTTGGCGAAGTATCTGCTCGGCATCAGACAACACGCCGTGGTCGTAGCAGGCAACGAGTGGTTGAGGGCCGTGCTCAGTAACGGGCACCACAGCTACAGAGTCGCCCTCGTTGCAAAGCCGAATGAGTTCTGCCAAGAGCCTGGGTTGCAGAAGTGGGTGATCACCCGCCAGGACCAAAACCTGCTCTGCAGAAACTTGGGTCAGAGCAAATGCCAGCGCACCGACAGGGCCACCAAAGCGCTCTGGCTCAACCACGTAGTTGGTCCCTTCAGGTGCCCAAGGCCCAATGACCAAAACCTCTTCGGTCAGCGCGCTTGCAGCAGTGATTGCTCGCTCTAGCAACGTGGTGGTACCGAACTGGGCTCGAGACTTTTCACTGCCGAACCTGCTTGACTGGCCACCAGAGAGAATCACCGCGGCTGCCATGTTCGCGATGGTACTCAGCGAGTCATCACTGCGCAGACTGCGCCCGCCCTAGGACTCACTGCGGCCTCGCGTGACCCGCAGCCGTGCTAACCAATTCTCTATGGATGAGAACGAGTTTGACCACACATGGATCGCTGCATTCGCTGCGAGCAACAACACTGCTGCACTCAACCCAGAGCAGGTTGACGCACTGCTCGACCTAGCTGGTCGGGCTGCTCATCAAAGTGGAGAGCGACGTAACGCTCCGCTGTCGTGTTTTCTTGCAGGCTTTCAACTTGGTCAAGCCGGGTCTGCGCCCTCGGCTGAGGCAATCTCTGGTTTTTAGGCAGCGGCAGGCTTGCGTATCCAGAATGCGCAAGACTCCATTCAGATCTAGCTAGCAAACAGGATTCAGTCCACCGAGCGGAGCACCCCGTGACACAGCAGCCAACCAGCCCAGACCCAGGGATAGAGACGCACATCAGGACCTGTCCGCTCTGCGAGGCAACTTGTGGTTTGGAAATCACCCTGAAAGATGGCGAGATCACTCGCATTCGAGGTGATCGCGAAGACGTATTCTCAAAAGGATTTATCTGCCCGAAGGGGTCAACCCTCAAGCAGCTTCACGCAGACCCCGACCGGGTGCGTACGCCACTCATCAAACGTAATGGTGAGTTCGTTCCAGCTACATGGGATGAGGCATTCGAAGCAGTTGCCGAAGGTTTCGGAAAGATTTGGGAAGCAGGGGACCGCAACGCGATTGCGGTGTACTTGGGTAACCCGACTGCGCATTCGATGGCAGGCGCAATGTTTGCCCCTCCGCTCATCAAGGCCATAAAGACAAACAATCTCTTTTCTGCCTCCACGGTGGATCAGATGCCGAAGCACGTTTCTAGCGGGTTCCTTTTTGGCGGCCCCAACGCTATTCCCGTACCAGACCTTGACCGCACCGATTACCTGCTCATGCTCGGAGCCAACCCGCTTGAGTCGAATGGCAGCATCTGCACTGCTCCGGACTTTCCGGGTCGCCTCGAAGCCATCCGTTCCCGAGGTGGAAAGGTCCTGACCGTCGACCCTCGCCGCACCAAAACTGCTGACGCCTCAGATGAGTACTTGCCGATTCGTCCCGGCACAGATGCCCTTTGGCTCGCAGCTCTCGTTACAGAGATAAACACGGCCGGACTTGTAGACCCGGGTCGACTCAGCCCGATACTTGACGGCCTCGATGAGACACTGCAGATTCTGTCGCCGTTCACGGCCGACTCGGTTGCTGCGCACACTCGTATTAGTCCCGAGGACACTCGCCGCATTGCCCGTGAATTGGCCGATGCACCCACAGCGGCTGTCTATGGACGGATCGGTACCCACACAACCGAGTACGGAACGCTTGCATCCTGGCTTGTCGAGGTGCTCAATATCGTCACGGGGAATCTTGATTCAGCCGGTGGGGCCATGTTCCCCGAGCCAGCCTTCGGTGCACCGACCACGGGTCGAACCCCTGGTGGTCGCGGATTCTCTACTGGTCGCTGGACTTCGAGAGTGTCGTCACACCCCGAGGTGCGCGGCGAGTTTCCTGTGGCTGCACTTGCCGAAGAGATCGAAGCTCCCGGTCCGGGGCAGGTACGCGGCTTGCTGACAAGTGGTGGCAACCCCGTGCGATCCTGCCCCAATAGCGAGCGACTCGACGCAGCGTTTGCCCAGTTGGAATTCATGGTCTCGATTGATATCTACATCAACGAGACCAC
>CAMDAT010000284.1 GCA_945888825.1 Bifidobacterium breve
ACGAATCGCGAACCGAACTGAGAGATATCTGCGTCGCACCAGACGATCACGTCGCCTTCTGCAACGTACAGCGACTTCCACAGCACTTCGCCTTTGCCAAATCCGCCGCCGTACTCGGGCAGAATATCGGCCGCCGAAACCACACGTGCGCCTGCCTCGCGCGCAACTGCTGCGGTGTTATCACCGGAGTGATCGTCGATCACAAGAATCTCGTCCACTACTCCGGTCAGGAGCAGTTCTGTTCGCAGAGTAGACACAATGGGGCCAACCGTGAGGCCTTCGTTGCGCGCTGGAAGGCAGACAGACACCAGCTTTGATTCTTTGTGTTCCAGCAGTCTTGAAACGCCAAATTCCCGGTGGTCAAACTGACGAATTTGGGCAGGGGGTTTGCGGTCTTCAGGCAAGTCCTCACACCTCCTCGGCAGGCAGATGGCCTTAGATGGCCTCAGGGATCTGACGTCAGCTATTCCAAGGTAGCGGGTGCAACGCCGTTATTGGCTTCAGTAGACCCGAACCCACTCCTACAACTGATTAGCTACGATATGTACGCACACCAAGCTAGTGGCTGATTCTGCTGCACCCAATACGCAGTGAGTCAGCACACCTCAGGAGAACTCCCATGACTGTCAGCATCCGTATTCCCACCACGCTTCGCACCCTGACCGGTGGAAACTCCGAGGTGCAGGTAGAGGGGGCCACAGTCGGTGAGGCCCTTGAGTCACTAGAGGCTGCTCATCCTGGATTCAAAGAGCGGCTCTTTGATGACGAGGGAGGTCTGCGTCGCTTTGTGAACGTGTTTGTGGCCGATGACGACGTCCGCTACCTCGACGGGGTAAACACCCCTGTGCCTGACGGCGAGACCATTGCCATTATTCCCGCAGTGGCCGGTGGCTGATCCAGCCAGTTTTTTTGGGTCTCCTGCAGCGGAATCAAGCGCTGACAGCGAACCTGAAGCAGTGCCAATTCATCGCGGGCATGTTCCGCACAAGTACCGCAAATCCGGAGCGGCCTCAATGCTTGCCGCCGGGATGATTGGGCTTCGAGAGATTCTTGAGTCCCCGAAGGACACTCGCAGCGTCATCGAGCAGCAGAGCAATGACGACGAGATCAAGCGGCCAATCGAGGTATTCCTCGATCCGGACAATCCTGCAGCGAGCTTGGTCGTGATTCGCGATCCGGCTGATAACAACTAGGCCTGCTCCGCTACCTAGCCGGGTCTAGCTGATCGCCTCGAGCAGCAACGCCCGATCTGGACCCATGCTTGCTTCTACCGGGCGATCCTCGCGGTCATTGAAAACGGTCAGCACCCGAGCGACAACATCACTGTTTGTCATCAGCGAGTTTGGGTCCTCAAGCAGATTGAACATGCGCAAAAATGCGCGCACCACTACAGGGTCAGTTCGCATGGCCGGCAGCAGCCCATCCCGCATGAACTCCCGCGCGCCCGAAGTGCTGGTTGCTGCTTCTGCAGTGCTGGTTGCTGCTTCTGCAGTGCTGGTTGCTGCGTCCGCAGTGCTGGTTGCTGCGTCCGCAGGGCTGTTCTGGACTGTCGGTGAGTCTGCGTTGAGCTGATCTTGGGTAACCGATGCCCGGTACCACGGAGTGATCTCATCTCGGGTTGCCCCTTCGAATGCCACAGCGCGATCCCGATGGTTGAGGCCATGTTCCTTGAGCGAATCCGCAAAAAGTTCGGCCTGCACGAGTGCCAGACTGCATCCTCTGCCGTACAGCGGGTTGGTGCATGTATGAGCGTCCCCAACTGCGTGCAAGCCCAGCACGACTGGCTCACCGCTTTCATCAAGAAATCCTCTGCGACGATTCAACAGCCCAGCCATGACGTTCACCCCAGTGATTGGTTGTGAGCGATCGACTTCGACGTGGGCTGCTGTGGCAGGGATCTGCGCTGCAATGGTGATGAATTGGTCGGGATCAGTCAGTTGTCTGCGCAACTCACGATCAGTAACCCCCGCAGCAAGGGTGATCGAAAAGGTTCGATTATCCCCTGGGAACACGCCAAACTTGAGGTAACCCAAGTCCCCGCCAATCGGCCCAGTTTGAGCAGGGAACTCTGCTCCTTTGCGAAGTTGAAAGAACCGAGAGAAGTACACAATCCCCGTGTCTTCGATCGTCTCTCTGATCGCCACCCCGCTAGCTGATAGGAGCCCCGGAAGGTCGTGACGGCGACCGCCTGCAATCACCGTGATATCAGCCTGCACCACGGTGCCGTCCTCGAGGGTGAGCCCAGTTACCTGCGCAACTCCGGTCCGGTCGGACGCCTGATTGGTTTGCAACCCGGTCACTCCCATGCCGTGCACAAGTTTCACCGAGGGTTCGTTCAGGATTGTTTTTCGCAGTACCCACTCAAAGGTGGTGCGTCGGCAAGCAATCGCTACTAAATCCTCGTCCCCGGGCAAAGGTGTTCGATCCATTCCTTCGGGCAACATCGAGATGAAGTCCATCGGCGTCGCACCGGCCGCATACAAGGCCTCGAGCACATCTGGGTAGCGGTCCCTCAGAAGGTTGCGTAGCCGAGCCAAGAACGCATGTGAGTGCCGAACCTGCGGTGCACCCTGACGGTCCCAGTCGAATGCCTCCGCAGGACTGACTGCCAGGGGAGTGTCGTCACGCTCGATCAGGATTACCTCGTGGCCGGCCCGTCCCGCAGCGAGCGCAACGCCTAGGCCAGCAACCCCTGCTCCGAGAACTGCAATCTTGGCCATACCTCAACCCTATTACCCCCTTCTGTTCTGCGTGGGCCCGCCCCGTTGGTCGGTTTTACGCAGAACTGAACGGGTGATTTTTGGGTTTTTATCTTAGTGTCACACCACGGATTTAGAGTCGTACACATGTTCGATCCCGCTACTTCTCGGAATGAAACAGGCGCAGCACTAGCTGTGCTTGATGGCTTCCGCGATCGCGTCGCCGCTAGGACTGACCTGCCCGAACCAGCCTTCTTTGCTGATCTTGATAGTGCCAGCACTGCGCTCGCGACTCTGGCCCAGTGGGACACTTCGATGTTTTCGGGTGATGAGTTGTGTTTGGCGGTGACTCAGATTGAACAGACCCGTAGGTTTGTTGATGCTGCGTCAGTTCAGGTTCTTGCCGAGTTGGATTCGCGTGGGTTTACCGATTCTGAACACGGCATGCGCACTGG
>CAMDAT010000285.1 GCA_945888825.1 Bifidobacterium breve
GCTGATTGGTCAGGCGATGCTGAGTACTTTGAGTATTCGCGTGCAGCGAACCCAATTGGTGCAGGCATCTTATCGAAGGTTCCCATTAGAACCTTCTCTGCTGCTCTGCATAGCGGGACGGACACCACTGTTGAGGTGCTTGACCTCTCGACTGAACTCAACACCCCATGGCCTGCGACGAGTCCTGCCCTACAAGCCGCCTTTCTGCTGATTCAAGCGGGGGAGTCCTTGAACACCACAGCGTTGGCAACCTCTCAGTTGTTCTATGTGCTTTCGGGTTCGGGGAAAAGTGCATTTGCGGGTCAGGAACTTCACTGGGCTGAGGGGGATGTAATTGTGCTGCCGATGTCTGCCTCGGTGGTTCATTCTGCTGAGCAGCGAGCCGTTCTGTATTGGGTGACGGATGAACCGCTTATGCAGTACTTGGGAGTGGCACCTACTTCGAGTCGCTTCTCTCCGACCCGGTTTCCTGCCGAGCGAATTCGTCACGAACTAGATCTCATTGCTAGCGATCCGCGAGCTCTGGATCGGAACAGGCTGAGCATTTTGCTCGGCACCTCGCCGCAGACTCAAACACTCACCATTACCCATGTGCTGTGGGCCATGTTCGGATTGTTGCCAATCGGCGCAGTCCAGAAGCCGCACCGTCACCAGTCAGTGGCGCTCGACCTAATCGTGCAGTGCGAGCCAGGGTGCTACACGCTTGTGGGGGCGACCGTGAATGCCGAGGGTGAGATTGAAAGACCAACTCGGGTGGACTGGGAATCGGGTGGAGCCTTCGTGACGCCGCCAGGCCTCTGGCACGCGCACTACAACGAGTCAGGTTCTGAGGCTTATTTGTTACCCGTTCAAGACGCCGGACTGCATACCTATTTGCGTTCGCTTGATATCCGCTTTGTCTCGCCAGCTTCAGGCAGCTGATTTTTGTTTACGCCGACGTAGCAGCGACCGTCCAAGGAAGAACATGCCGATAATCACTGCCAAAACCAGTCCTACAATCAAGGCGTCCTGAACGAGTGCCTCAGTGGCGGCTGCTTTGCCAGTGCGGGTGGGGAGTGCGTCGCCTTGTTGAAATCCGAGTTTGTCAAGGTAGAGCCGGCGCTGGCCGCCAGGCGTACCAGCCTGATTTGGCAGCCAACCGTGATGCACCATCCAGACTCCGGGTTTACCAGCAGACTCAAAGAACTCTTGACCGCCTGGCCCTTTCGAGAATCTACCGGAATTCATCCATGGCTTGTCCTCTGGTTTGGTACACGGACCAGATACCGAGGTGCAGGTGGCAGCACCGATTGCGTAGTCAGTCGTGTCCCATTGGTTTGCTGAGTAGAACAGGTAATAGGTGGCACCCTTTCGAATCATCGAGGGGCCTTCTACGAGGTTGTCTTCCCATGGCTGGCTTGCCGTGATCAACTCCACTGGCGGTCCTGCCACGCTGAGCCCATCTGAACTGAGCGGCTGCGAGTAGATCACTGTGGGCAAGTTGCAGCAATTTCCGTCGCTCTTCCAGATCAAATAGAGGACATCGTCGGTGTCGACAAAGATGGAGGCGTCGATTGCTCCGCCCTCGCTGAGAGGACAGATAAATGCTTCGGTCGAGTTATCCACAAATGGCCCAGCCGGGTCACTACTCGTAGCTCGAGAGATGCACTGCTTGTTTCCTAGTCCCCCTGAGGACGGGGTGGTGTAGTACATCACAAAGCTTCCAGCAGGATCAGCCCAGACTGAGGGTGCCCATTGAAACCCTTTGACGGTCCACGAGGGCAGTGTGGGAAGTGCATCGCCAAGGTATTGAGCCTTAAAGAGTTGGTTCTCTCGGATGCGAATCACCGGAATATTCGTATCGACGGTATTCGTGGCATAGATGTACAGCGCGTCTGGCTCGGCAAGGGCAAAAGGGTCGGCGAAGTCGCCTTCGACGATGGGGACACCCCTGAGCAGGCCATCCACAAGATTCACGTCGCGCTCGGCCTTTGGTACCGAGTTGGACTTCACGGGGCCCCGTGTGGGCAGGCGTTGTCCTGGCTGCGCGTCGTTGGGGTCCTGCGCTCCGGCGGGCGGGGCGCTGCTCAGTCCAGCGAAGAGGCTCAGTCCGATGAGCAGCGTGACCGTCGCGAGAACGCTCCGTCCAGCGAGCGGCGACCGAGTGCTTGGCATCTATTTATTCTAGCTGGGCGAGCCACGCGTATCGGGTAGCCCCAAACTTTGCGGTGGGTCAGAATGTACATATGTCCGCTCCTCCGAAGGGGTCCTCCAACCCCCGCGCTGATCAAAGCCGCTTGGCCGAATACCGCCAAGTGAGTGCAGAATCCCCTCAGCCAGATGTCATTCGGTACGCGGCTGAACTCCTTGACAGCGGCGCTCTGGTGGCATTTCCAACTGAAACCGTTTACGGCCTTGGTGCTCGGGCCAGCAATCCGAAAGCAATTTCTGATGTGTTCTTGGCAAAGGGGCGGCCACTGACAGATCCGCTCATTCTTCATGTAGCTCGGGTCGAGCAGGTGCACGAGTTGGTCTCGGAGTTTCCCGAGGCAGCAGCAGAGTTGGTGGCCCGGTTCTGGCCGGGACCACTCACCTTGGTGCTTCCTCGTCACCCAGATGTTCTTGATCTCATAACCGCTTCCCAACCGACAGTTGCAGTGCGAATTCCCTCGCATCCGGTGGCTCAAGCCTTGCTCATTGAAACCGGATTCGCGGTGGCTGCTCCATCGGCAAATCGTTTTGGTCGAATCAGTCCCAGCAGCGCTGCTCATGTAGTGAGTGAACTCGCCGGGCAGTATGACCTGCTATTGGATGGCGGCCCAACCACGTTGGGAGTTGAGTAAACAGTGGTTGACCTCTCGGGACCCGTGCCAAAATTGTTGCGTCCGGGTGGGGTCACGTTGGAGGAGTTGAGTGAGGTGCTCGGTGAGATCACCTATGTCGACCGGGTCGTCGCTGCAGAGACAACCAATGCACCCGCACCGGGACTGTTTTTGCGGCATTACTCACCCCTGACACCACTACTGCTTGTCGAGGGGGAGGAGTCGCTGACTCAGCAACTCCTACAGGCTCTCGGCGACAAAGGTGTGACGGCACTGAGCGTGGAGATCCCTCAGGACCCGGTTCAAGCTGCTCGTAACCTGTATCACTTGTTGCGTGAGGCTGATGC
>CAMDAT010000286.1 GCA_945888825.1 Bifidobacterium breve
TAACTCATTGAGCGGCACGCGATCCAGAATCAGTAGTGCGCCAGTGATTCCAAGAATCACCACCGCTCCGATAGCCCAGGGTGACCTCTTGATAACAACTGCTTGAAGCTCAGTTGAAGAGGCTGAGCGAGTTCGGGCTTCCAGCCAGACCAACCCTGCACCCCAGCACAGCGCCGCCATCACATGGCCCAGAGTCAGCGTCACGGACAGCGCAATGGGATTGATCGCAACGGCATGCCCCTCGAGGGCGATAGTCCCCACGCTCAACACTGCAAGAACTGCTAGAGCTCGGTCCGCATTCCTACTGGGTGTTGTTGGCTCAGCCGAGCGTGCAGTCCTTGATCGAGTCAGCCCTTGCCTGCAGAGCGTCGCTAGCAGCCCGCTGATCGTGAGAAGCAAAGCCAAAGCAGTCAGGCGTCCCGTCGAAGTTGAAAAACTGACCGACCAGCCAGTGGAGAGAATCGGACCTGCGGCTGCTACCGAGCTGATCAGACTGACCAGAGCTCCAGCCGAGGCAACGGCCCAGAGGCCAATTGCACGCCGTCTTGGCCTACCCAAGTAGAGCGCGAGCGCTCCTATCGACCTCACGGTTCCCAAGATTCGCAGCAGACTCGGCCACAGGGCAACACCCGATTCCACACCGGCCACAGGCTGGGTCAACGTTGCTACCCGCAAGTGAAACAGGTACGCACCACTGACCGCATGGCCATCTGCCGAAACGGCTTTCCATGCAACGGTGTAGGAGCCGTCTGCGGTGAGGAGCGGCACCTGAGCAGTCATGGTGTTGCCTCGCGCAACGGCAGTAACCCCAGAGACCTCGCTTGCGCTCGGATCAAAGAGGCGAATCCCCTGAGCCGGAATGGAGATTGTTTCAGTAAAGCTGAGGCTGATCTCTTTGGGAGACTCCTCTAAGACGGCATCAGGTTCTGGGCTGACCCGGGTGAGAACGGCATGCGCCGAGGCTGGCGCTGCTCCAAAGATGAGAACTCCAAGCAAGAGCGCACATGCGGCTAGCGCTCGGGGTTGCAGGGAACTTGGGCGAGGAGGAACCACTTGGCCCAACGTTGAGATACTCGGCATCACTTATTCTCAAGTTATCGCGTCGGGGAGGGCTTGAGCCTTACGCTCACGACGCTTGCGAATCCATCTGACCGAAAAGAAGACCAACGCAATCAGGAGGATGAATGAAATCACTGGCACGAGGATGGCCAGAAAGACCATGACTACGGCCATCACATCCTCGATCAGCGAGACCACAGGATTCCCTGTCCCGCCAGTGCCGGCGCTCACAACTGGCCTCAAAGCGCTCCGGCCCATATGCATCGTTCCCCCCAGAGCGATTCCGGCACCCGCTGCAAGCACCGGGTGGGAGTTCGACAACAACTCTGCCTGCGCTGAGAACACGATTGCCCCCGAAACTGGCGCAACAACTAGGCCAAATACGTGCAATACATGATCGATCATCACAATTTTGTCGCCGATGAGGTCAATCACAAACAGCACACCCAAAATGGCAAGTGCCCAGGTTGAACCAAGTTGCTCATAGCGCCCAGAGAGTTCGACCACCCCAAAGCGCTGTGCTAATCCCAGACCTAACAGGGGTATCCAAGCGTTGAGCCCAGCCGAGGCTCCGAGCCCTATCGCACCGAGCAGGTTGGTGATCAACATAGGATCCACGGCTTGAGTCTTGCCCATCCGCAGGCTGGGGTTTCCACTCATTGAAAAGAATCACGGCTAAGCCGCACACTAACTCCCTAGTTGGCGGCTGAAGCATCCGACACGAGCGAGCAGTAGGTACACCATGGGGAAGGGAATTCAGCCAGCGCAGAGTTGCTCATCAGTTCTCGATGCTCTTGGCAACAAGCCAAAAACCGAGAGAAGTTCTCCGAGGACTAAAGCACCCAAACGAACTGCTTTAGTCCTCGGTGCGGGCGGCACCGTTGGCATTGCGTTCCATGCTGGCGTGCTCAAAGCAATGGCAGAGGCTGGAGTTGATCCCACTGCGGCCGAGTTCGTGGTGGGTACCTCCGCCGGTGCAATCGTTGGCTCAATTATGAGAACTGGCAATGACCTTGATCTGGTCTGGGCTATGGCACATGAGGACCGTAATCCCTTTGCCGAGAACCAGCCATTCGTTCGGCCAGAAGTGATCTTTAGTCAAGGATGGCGAACGCCAATTGGCTTAGCTCGGCGAGTAGCAGGCTCGGCATACGTACTCCACCGCACGGTGATTCGCTGGCCAGCTATTCGTCCACCACTCTCGCTGCAGCATTTCTACCGCGCTGGGATTGGGTCCGTCACCGAGCAGCGAATGGAGTTCGCTAACTGGGCGGGGGAAGACTGGCCCGATGAACACCTAGCGCTGTGCAGCTTTGACATCGTGACGGGGCAACGCGTTGTTCTTGGGCCAGCAGATGCTCCACGGCCAGCCCTACCCGATGCCATGCGCGCGGCTTCCGCCGTGCCACTGCTCTACCCACCGGTTCGACTTGGGCGTCGGCTACTCATTGACGGTGCAGTGAAATCTTCTACCAACCTCGATGTCGCTATTGAGGCTGGGGCGGAACTCATCCTGGTTGCCGCTCCGCAATCGTTTGATCCAGACCACAAACCTCCCCTACACCTGCGAGCCAGCAAGGAACTCTTCAATCGGCAACTTGATCGCGAGCTGATCGCTGCAGACAAAGCGGGAGTTCAGGTCATTGCTATTCGCCCAACAGTTACTGAGGCGCACGAGCACGGTCTGAACTTGTTGCGCTCCGGGGAACACGGTCGCACAGCCGACCTCTCGCATGAGCACACCTCTCAGGTTCTCAAAACTCCCGAGGGTCGTTCGTTTGCCAAGGCTTGGAAGTCCTCAGTTGCTGCTCAGGCCGCCGCCAGAGTTGCTAGCTGAACCCGACAGCAGTTGTAGGAGCAGTGCCTGCGAGCGCGTCTTAGAGCAGCCCAGAGAAAAAGTCGTTGCCCTTATCATCAGTAATGATGAACGCCGGGAAGTTCTCGACCTCAATCTTCCAAACGGCTTCCATGCCTAGTTCTGGATACTCCAAAACCTCGACCTTCTTGATTGCATCCTGGGCCAGAATCGCAGCCGGCCCACCAATCGAACCCAAGTAAAATCCACCGTGCTCCTTGCATGCGT
>CAMDAT010000287.1 GCA_945888825.1 Bifidobacterium breve
CTGATGATGGCACTCATGGTGCACGGGGTGGGTCCGGGCGACGCAGTGTTTGTGCCGACCTTTACATTTGCATCAACAGCCGAGGCTGTTGCTCTGTTGGGGGCGACCCCCGTGTTTGTAGATGTTGATGCACAGACCTTCAACCTTGATGTTGCCAAACTCGCCCAAGCCATAGCTAGCGTGCCGAACGGCCTGCGCCCCGTCGGCGTCATTCCAGTCGACCTGTTCGGATTACCAGCGGACTACACGTCTATCGATGAAGTTGTTGCTCCGCTCGGGATGTGGGTGATTGCCGATGCTGCACAAAGTTTTGGTGCCAAGAGAAATGGTGCCTCGGTTGGCTCGATGGCTTCAATGACGACCACCTCGTTCTTCCCTGCAAAGCCCTTGGGTTGCTACGGGGACGGAGGGGCAATCGTTGCAACAGACCCAGCCCAAGTCGAGATACTCAAGTCCATCAGAGTCCACGGTTCTGGGACCGAGAAATACGACAACGTTCGCATCGGTATTAACGGTCGGCTCGATACGATCCAAGCCGCCATCTTGTTGCAAAAACTGTCGGTGTTTGGTGACGAGATTCAGGCCCGCCAAGCAGTTGCAGATCGCTATGCGGATGGCCTTGCTGCAGCTGCAGCTGTGGTTGTGCCGACTACCCCAGTCGGAGCTCGCTCGACTTGGGCGCAGTACACCATTCAAGTTGATGACAGGGCGGGCGTGATTGCCGCACTTCAAGCTGATGGCGTGCCAACAGCGGTCTACTACCCGCGGCCGCTTCACCAGCAGACTGCGTATCAGGGATTCCCTATCGGCGATGGGGGAGTTGAAGTGTCGGAGACACTTGCAACTTCCGTACTCAGTCTGCCGATGCATCCCTATTTGGAACCCGCCGATCAGGACCAGGTCATTGAGGCCGTTCGAAAAGCAGTTTCTCGCTGAGTTCACCAAGCCACGCTTCTTCAAGGCGCACTCCTAGGCTCACATGATGAAGATCACCTTTCTTGCTATCAACTACGCACCTTCAGTTGGCGGCGCGCAACAATTGGTGCAACGCATTGCCGAGGGTCTTGTTCAGCGCCACGGCCACCAAGTAACCGTGGTCACAACCGACGCTCTGTACGCCCCAGCAGGCAAGAATCCAGGGAAGATCCCAATTGACCGCGAAGTGATTGCAGGGGTCGAGGTGTTGCGCCTGCCGGTATCACATCGGACCCACGACTTTCTCCGAGCTCTTCGCCGTATCGGTGCGAGATTCGGTCGCCCGATTGTTCCTTCGGTCACGGCCTACGGACCTTGGGGGGCAAAGCTCGCTCTGGGCGCTCGTAGGGCAGCACAGGGATCTGATGTTGTGATTGGCGTTTCAGCGCCATTTACGACTGTGCCCGCTGCCGCCAAGTTCACTCCCCGCAAACGAGCGGCATTTGTTGCGCTTCCTATTTTGCACCTCGGGGAATGGGTGCCGAAAGGCTCACTGTTGAAAGCGATTCGGCGAGCCGACCTATGCGTTGCGCTGACTACGGCGGAGCAAACTTGGCTGGTTGATCATGGGGTGGAGTCTTCGAGAAGCGCAGTGATACCGCCCGGCTGTTCGAGTGCTGAGTCGCTCATTGATCCACCGACTGCGCGTGCACAGCTTGGTCTCGTTGAAGGACCCACTGTTCTCTTTATTGGACGTCTGGCAGCACACAAGGGGATCGATACTCTTCTCGCAGCCTGTCCGCAGTTGCTCGCCGCCCATCCGGACTTGAGGGTGGTACTTGCCGGAAGTCGTACTGGGTGGTCGGGGTTGCAAGCAGCGCTTGGTTCGTTGCCCGAGGAGGCAGCCGAACGAGTCCAGGTACTCGAGGACTTTCCTGAGGCCGATCGCGATGTCATTCTTGCCGCCGCAGAAATTGTCGTGGTGCCATCTCGCGAAGAGGCGTTCGGTCTAGTAATCCTAGAAGCCTGGGCGGCGAAGCGGCCCGTTGTGGCATCTGATATTGCTGCAATAGCTTCGGTAATTTCTGATGGGGTGGATGGGCTACTCGTGCCGGTGGGTGAGCCCGCAGCGCTCTGTGCAGCTGTGAGTTCACTGCTTGAGAACCCAGCTACTGCGCAGCGGCTCGGCTTGGCAGGACACGAGCGCATTCCCACTGAGTTCTCTTGGGAGGCTGTTGTAGACCTTTGGAACGAAGAACTTGTGGCAGTGGCCCCGACAGAGGGCCGCTCAGAACCTTCGCTGAAGGGCGTGACCTGACATGTGTGGAATCGTGGGAATGTTGCTCAGGGATGCGCTGAGCCCCGAAGACATCGCTGAAGTTGCTGCGCTCAGCGAACTTATGCAGCGGCGAGGGCCAGATGATTCTGGAGCTTGGGATGACGGGGTATCTTGCGCTCTCGGCTTTCGCCGACTGTCAATTATCGACCTCTCCCAACGCGGGCATCAGCCGATGATCACCGAGGATGGCCAAGATGTCCTGGTGTTCAACGGCGAGGTGTACAACTTCCGTGAGCTTCGAACCGAACTCATCTCCCTTGGACGGACCTTTCGCTCTGATTCTGATACCGAGGTTGTGCTGCAATCACTCGCCGAGTGGGGCACAGATGCGCTCCCACGTTTCAACGGCATGTTCGCACTTGCTTGGTATCGGCCTGCGATCAAGACGCTGGTGCTAGCAAGAGACCCCGTTGGCATTAAGCCTCTGTACTGGTGGCGTTCAGCCGACGCATTCGTATTCGGATCACAGTACGACCAAGTCATTCGCCATTCCCGATGCGACCGAACTCGAGTTGATCCCGGGGCGTTGAACATGTACCTGCGGCTGGGATACCTGCCAGGTCGCTACGCACTTCTGAGCGATACTGGCCAAGTCGCACCCGGACATCTTCTGGAGATTCGGCCGGGTGCTGAACCCTCAGTCCGCAGATTCCGGCCAGCGTTCAAACCTGTCGCAGGAGCGGATCGCCTCAGCGGTCAGGCTGCGCTTGATGCAGTGGCAGACGGGGTAGCCAACGCCGTACAACGACAACGCGTGAGTGACGTAGAAGTCGGGGCATTCTTGTCAGGCGGAGTCGATTCACCGCTCGTTACCTCCCACCTTCAAGCGGCAGCGGACCACCCCGTCCCCGCCTTCACTATTGGTACTGATGACCCAGGCAGC
>CAMDAT010000288.1 GCA_945888825.1 Bifidobacterium breve
ATGTTTCGTTGAATCTCATTGGTCCCGGCATAGATCGGCCCTGAAAGCGCAAACTGATACCCCTTCATCCAAGGGCCATCCAGCTCTGCTTCAGCCCCCAGCAGATCAAGGGCAACCTCATGCAGGCGAACATCAAGCTCGGACCAGAAAATCTTGTTATACGAGGATCGGGCCCCCAGCGAAACGCCCTCAACCACCCCAGTTACATCCGACAGGGTAAACAGGGAATACGCCTCTGCATCGATCCAGGCATCGGCTACCGCATCAGCCATCTGCTGACTCAGGCCATTGCCAACTTGCTCACGGGCAAGTTCAACAAGTCGAGTTGCGGTGGCCTGGAAACGTCCCGGTGAGCGCAGTGTGAGTCCACGCTCAGATGAGGTAGTCGCCATCGCAACACCCCAGCCTTGATTGACCTCACCAAGGATTCCACCGCGCACCATCGTCTCGGCAGTGCCGTCATCGTCGGGGATGAACAGATCGTCAAAGAACACCTCGGCAAAACCCTCGTCGCCATCAAGGCGACCAAACCCCCGCACGGTGACTCCATCTCCCACTAGGGGAACCATGAAGTACGTCATTCCCTTATGACGCTCAGACTCGGGGTCAGTGCGGAACAGGCCAAAGAGGTAATTACAAAATGCGCCGCGTGTCGTCCAAGTTTTTTGCCCCGAGAGTCTCCAGCCTCCAGCAGCCTCATCTCGGGTTGCTTTCGACCGAACTCCAGCAAGGTCAGACCCCGCATTTGGCTCTGACCAACCTTGACACCACAAGTCCACAGCTGAGGACATCCGCGGCAAGTAGTAATCCTGTTGAGCGGCTGTACCAAACTCAAAAATGGTGGGAGCCAACAAGAAGATGCCGTTCTGCGTGACCCGCTGCGGGCCTCCAACTCGGTAGTACTCCTCTTCGAAGATCAGCCATTCCCACAGGCTGGCATCCCTGCCGCCAAAGGCCTTTGGCCATGACACCACTGACCACTGATCCGCCGCCAAGCGGTATTCCCAGTCAAGATGCAGCGCAAAACCCTCTTTGGTGTCACCTGAAGGCAGCGCAGGTGTTGGCACGTTTGACTCAAGCCAAGAGCGAGCCTCGGTTCGAAACGCTTCTTCGGATTCACTCCATGTCAGATCCACCGACACACTCCTTTGTTGTCTCTCGTTCTGTGCCGTCCTGCTCTACAAACCTATGCCGAGCAGTTATCGGCAATTCGTCACTCGGAAGCACTCAGTCTTTCGAGGCACTCTTCGGCCTCGGACATGATGCGTTCAAGCAGATCCGCCACCTTGGGAAGATCCTCAATTGCGCCAACAACCTGCCCCGTTGGCAGGATTCCAACCTGTGCATCGCCATCGACCATGGTTGCCTTGGTCATCATGGGAGCATTTGCAGCAAGAGCAACTTGAGCCCAAGTCAGTTCCTGATCCTTCTTCATTTCAAGGCCCGTCTTGACGAGCGCCGGCAAGGAAATTCCGGCCTGGCGGGCGAACTGCAAGGCATTACCCGCCGCACGCGGAAAGCGCAACAGCCCGGGTGACTTCTCAAGTGCATCGATCATGGCGGTGCGGATCACTCTTTGAGGCGCACCGTCGATTGCAGTGGTCACCACTGTTCCAGTCAGTGGGGTTTGCATATAAATCTCTGTGATCGAATCAGGGACTTGGCTTTCTGCGGTCAGCAAGAAGCGGGTACCCATAGCCACACCATGCGCACCGTAGGACAGAGCTGCAACAAGTCCGCGGCCATCAAAGAATCCGCCGGCGCCCAGTACGACAACTTCAGATCCGCCAACCCCGTCGACAACCTGCGGCAGCAATAACGAAGTGGGAATCGTCCCTGTGTGCCCACCGCCCTCGCCACCCTGAGCGATCACGGCCTTGACTCCCATCGCCGCAACCTTCTCGGCATGACGCTTGGCGCCCACGGTAACGATAGTAACGACCCCAGCATCGTTCAGTTTGGACACCTGATCTGCTTTGGGCGCTGCAGCAAAGCTGGCCACAGGAACCTGCTCTGAGATGATCAGATCAAGTCGCTGTGCCGCGTCTGGCTGGTTTGGCAACAGGTTCACACCAAATGGTTTGTCAGTGCGGGCCTTAACTTTTTTGATTGCCTGACCGAGTTCTTCAAGAGTCATGGTGGCCGAAGCCAAAATCCCAAGCCCACCAGCAGCAGAGGTTGCTGCAGTGAGTTGCGCCCCAGAAACCCAGCCCATTCCCGTTTGGATAATTGGGTACTCAACACCAAACAACTCACAAGCCGCAGTCCGCAGGGCTGCTGGACGAGTTCTGTCTACGTTGACTACCGGAGTTTGGTCAAGATCAGTCACGGCTCAGGAACCTCGTTCAGTCGAAGTGATCGCGGATCTAGGCGATTGATCTGCGCAAGTTCTTGCTCGGTTGGCCCGCGAGATTCACCAAGATCATCGGGAATCACTACATCGCAGCCAGTGGCTTCGAGTACCTCTTCAAGGGTGACTCCAGGGTGCAGCGAACGCAGACGCATCGTGGGAACTCCCTCGGCATCTAGGGCTTCAAAATCAAACACAGCAAGATTCGACACGACACGGCGCACTTCATGGAAGCGAGAGGCAACGGGACCAAGCGCGTGTGCCCGGTCATACCCAATTCCACAAACAACATCTACTGCTGGGAGAAATACTCGTGGCGAGTGATTCGGCACCCAATAACTCGTTGTGTGATTAATGGTGTTTCCTGGCGCTCCGCGAAACCCGAGCAACTGTCGCCGTGGCTGAGCCCAGTCACCAATGGCGGCAATGTTCTGGTTGCCGTATTGGTCAATCTGCGTTGCACCCATCATGACGTGGCGCTTCCCTTGCCAGAGCAGGCCAAACATCTCTCGGTACGGGTTCCAATGAGCAACGGTTCGCTGCGCAACACGCTCTGCTTCTGGCAATGCAATCGGCGGCACTTCATCAGGGGACTGCGGGTCCATGAGGGTATAGAAGCCGTCAGTCAAGGCCAGATACGGCTCAAATGTTGCAGCGGCCAGACGCCCACCAATCAGCGGCAGGTTGCCAATGGGATTGCACAGTCGTTCGCCATCTCCACGAAATGCCTCGGCAATCGCAACGGCGCAGATATCTGCACGAGTCACTGC
>CAMDAT010000289.1 GCA_945888825.1 Bifidobacterium breve
CTAAATATTGAATTGACTGGCGATGTGGCAGACAAGGTCACGCAGCTCCTAGAAGCGAGCATCAACCCGATGCTCGCAGCGCACGGCGGGTTTGCCACGCTGGTTGGTGTCGACGAGAAGAACAACGTCTACCTGACCATGGGCGGAGGATGCCAAGGCTGTTCTGCTAGCGCCGCAACCCTGACTCAGGGCATTCAGCAGAGCATTCGAGACAACATCCCCGAGGTCGCAGAAGTGATCGACGCGACAGATCACGCCTCTGGAGAAAACCCCTTCTATAGCTAGGTATCAGCTAGCTACAGGAATCAACTAGAGCTAGGAATCAGCCGAGCGGGATTGTCCCGCCGCAGAGCGACTCCAAGCAAGGACTTCATCCACAATGCCGTCTGCATCAAGGCCAAGCTTGGCCAGAATGGTGTCGGGCTTACCTTGTGGCAGATGCACTGTCGGCACGCCGAGCACTCTGACCGAAGGACCATCGGTGGGTGCGAGTTGGGACAGCGAGTCGGCCACTGATGCGCCGATTCCACCATCACGTAGGCCGTCCTCAATCGTGATCACTAAACGATGACCAGCGGCATCTTCAAGCATCTCGGGGTCAAGCGGCTTGACGACGCGGGGGTCCCAGACGGTTGCACTAATTCCCTGTTGTTCAAGGCGTGTAGCGGCTTCTTGCGCTGCTGCCAACATCTTGCCTACGCCAATGAGGCACACGTCTTGGCCAGCCCGAACCTGGCGAGCCGAAAGTCCAGAACCTGTGGTGGTTTGGCCCTCGGGCGGCATGGTCTTTGAGTAACGAATGGCCGAGGGTCCCTCGGTGCAGAACTCAAGCGCATCGTGAAGCATTTGCGCTACTTCGGCGTAATTCGAGGGAGCAAAGATTGTGCAGTCGGGCACCTTTGACAACAAGACCATGTCCAGCACGCCATGGTGCGAGGGGCCGTCGTCTCCGGTGATTCCCGCTCGATCCAGTACAAACACCACTGGCTGGTTGTGCATCCCAACGTCAAGGTTGACTTGGTCAATAGCCCGCGTCAGGAAGGTGGCATACAGGGCCACCACTGGCCTTAACCCACCCATTGCCATGCCCGCTGCCGAGGTCACTGCATGTTGTTCAGCTATCCCGACGTCAAACATGCGGTCTGGGAAGGCTTCACCAAACGGGAGGAGTCCAGTGGAGTCGGGCATTGCAGCAGTAATCGCTACGAGTTCTGGGTGGTTGGCACCCTCGACCAAGATGGCATCCGAAAACGCAGCTGTATACGAACCATTTTTTAGTTCCGACAGATCGTGCATGTTCTTGATCGGATCGTTCTCTGCAGGTGCGTAGCCTCGACCTTTTTGGGTCAAACAATGCACCACTACTGGCCCGTCTATCTTTGAGGCGTTTCTGAATGCCTCTTCAAGAGTCGCTAGGTCGTGGCCATCGTAGGGGCCGAGGTATTTGACCCCGAGCTGCTCAAAAAATGCCGGCGGTTCGAACATCTCTCGAATTGCAGCCTTGGCTCCGTCTACGCCTTTTTCTAGGTAGGCGCCGAGCGGCAGATCGGCGATAAGTCGTTCAACTCGAGCGCTGTTTTTGCGGTAGGTGGTCGATGAGCGCAGCTTGGCCAAGCTTTCGCTCAGACTCGATGCTGTTGGAGCGTAGGAACGACCGTTGTCGTTCAAGATGATGATGGCTTTACGTCCGGAGTGACCCAAGTTGTTGAGCCCCTCATAGGCCATCCCGCCAGTCAGAGCGCCGTCTCCGAGAACTCCGATGACCTGACGATCCTTCTCGCCGTTGAGGTGCAGCGCAGTTGCTAGGCCGTGGGCGTAAGAGACCACTGTGGATGCATGGCTGTTTTCAACCCAGTCGTGGTCTGATTCTGAGCGGCTGGGGTAACCCGATAACCCACCCTCTTGGCGCAGGGTGTCAAAATCTTCGCACCGGCCCGTCAGCATTTTGTGCACATAGGCCTGATGACCGGTATCCCACAGCAGGATGTCATGTGGCGAGCGAAAAACGCGATGCAGCGCCAGAGTGATTTCTACGGCACCGAGGTTTGACCCAAGGTGGCCGCCGTGGGTGTTGACGCGATCAACAATGAACCCGCGGATCTCTGCGGCGAGCAACTCAAGTTGTTGCCCGTCTAGAACTGTGAGGTCCGCCGGTCCATGAATCGAGTCCAGCAAATGTGAAGAAGTATTTTCCATGGGTTATCAACAACTTACTGCCGAAACGCCTGCACGTCATGTCTCCCCGACAAGGTCGGTTCGCATGGTGCGGGCTCTGCCAAATGCAAAGCTCGGCGCACCGGCCAAACTAGCTGCAACGAAGATCAGGTACACCAAGAGTCCAAGGGCAATCGCTTCGGCATCAGGCACTCCGAGTGCACCAAAGAAGAGTACAAAAACAGCTTCCCGTACCCCTAGTCCGCCCAGAGCGAAGGGCAGGTTTTGCGCAATTGCCGTCGGTGGAAAGAACGCAAGGGCTGCCAACAGGGTCACCTGATCAATGTTGAGAGCCCTCCCTGCGCAATAGACCGATACGCACTGCAGAAACTGAAACCCCAGTCCTGCGATCAGCACTTCAAAAATTCTGACCCGTTGGTGTTTGAAGGCAAGCACTCCTAGGTGAACCGCCGCTAGGTAGCGTTGCCAGCCGCTCCGGCCAATCAAGCGCCCGGCACCCCGCTTGTGGCCTGCTGCCCAAAGAATCCCAATGAGTGCGGCCACTGTTGAAATGTTGATTGCGACGGCCACGACTGAAGCTGTGCCGAGTTGCAAGAACTCCGGGTGAATCAGCATGGCCGCTGTAGAGAGAAAGGGGAGCACTAGCCACCCGGTCAGCCGCTCAAGCGCCGTGGATGCGAACGCGTCTGCAAAGTCTCCGGTGTCTTGGCCTTGACGTCTGACTCGCACTACATCGCCGCCAAAAGATGTTGGAAGGGCATTTGAGACAAATTCGCCAGCAAGCAGATGTGAGAACATCCGTCTGAATGGCAGGCCGATCCCGAGTGTGTTGGAGACGGTGGACCAGCGCACGGTTTGTAGCACGTAGGCGATGATGTGCACCACAACTGCGACGAGTACCCAAATAATTGCAGCACTGCTGATCTCA
>CAMDAT010000290.1 GCA_945888825.1 Bifidobacterium breve
CGTGACTTGCAGCGAGAGAAGATCCGTTTAGAGCACCGCTACGCAGAGATGGTTTACGACGGGCTGTGGTTCTCGCCCTTGCGTTTGGCGCTTGATGCGTTCATCGATTCCTCACAGGAATTCGTCACTGGCGATGTTCGTCTGAGGCTCGAGCCGAACCGTTGCGTAGTGGTTGGGCGTCGCGCACCCAAATCCCTCTACGACTATGGCCTTGCCACCTATGACTCCGCTGATCGCTTCCGCCATGCAGACTCCGAGGGCTTTGTGCGCCTATGGGGTCTTGGCGTTCAGACCTGGTCGGCAGTGCAAGGCCCTGGGTCGCAAAGCTGATGGCCGAGGAGCGCAAGCAACTCTGGCATGGTCGTTTCGACACTGGCCCAGCTGCAGAGTTGGTGGCTTTCACGCAGAGTCTGAGTTACGACCAGCGACTCATCTTTGATGATCTGCGTTGTTCAAAGGCCCATGTGCGTGGCCTTCATCGTGGCGGGTTGCTGACCGAGGAGGAACTCGGTCAAGTGCTTGGCGCGCTCGATGCCGTAGAGATGGAGTTCCGTATGGGGGAGCTTGCCTTTGTGGAATCCGACGAGGACATCCACACAGCTATCGAGCGCAGGGTCACCGAGATTGCCGGTTCTGCGGGAGCCAAGCTGCACACTGGTCGCTCACGCAATGATCAAGTAGCCACTGCGTTTCGTAGTTACGTCAAACGCGAACTCGCAGAAATTGCGTCGCGCACACTCGACTTGGTCGATGCCCTAGCCGCACGGGCAGATCAGGCCGGTACTGGCAAAGATGCTGCCTACCTGCCGGGGTATACACATCTGCAGCAGGCCCAGCCCGTGTTACTTGCTCACCATCTCATGGCGCACGCATGGGCGCTTCTGCGTGACGTTGATCGAATCGCCGACGCCCGAGTTCGACTTGATGTCTCGCCGCTAGGTGCCGGTGCACTTGCAGGCAGTTCACTGCCGCTCGACCCTGATGGCACTGCTCAAGACATTGGTTTTGCGCGCAGGTTTGAAAACTCGATGGATGCCACATCCGATCGAGACTTTGTTGCCGAGTCGCTCTTTGTGCTGACACTGCTGGGCGTGCATCTGTCGCGAATGGGCGAAGAAGTTGTGCTGTGGACCACCGAGGAATTTGGGTTTGCTCGCCTTGACGATGCCTATGCAACGGGGTCATCGATGTTGCCGCAGAAGAAGAACCCGGACATCGCCGAACTCGCTCGAGGCAAAGCTGGTCGCCTGATCGGAGACCTGACAGGGTTCTTGGCAACGCTCAAGTCATTGCCGCTGTCGTATAACCGTGATCTGCAAGAAGACAAAGAGCCGCTTTTCGATTCGCTCGATACGGTGCGTCTGGGGCTGGGTGCCATGACTGGCATGTACGCAACCCTTCAGTTCGATCTCGAGCGGATGGCTGAATCAGCAGATTCCCCATATGCCGCCGCAACCGACTTGGCAGAGTTATTGGTTCGCAACGGCCTGCCCTTTCGGGATGCTCATGCAGTGGTGGGTGCACTCGTGCGTACCTCGATTGACGACAAGGTCGACCTGAGCGAATTGGTGCAGGCCGAGCCGCTTCTTGGCGATGCTGGTGTGGCCTTGTTGCAGCCCGGTGTCTCGGTTCAACAGCGCAGCACTCCAGGCGGTGCCGGTCCCGGCCCTGTCACCGTTCAGCGTGAAGAGCTCCGTGAGAGCGTTGCTGCGGAGCGCGCCCGCTGGGATCTTGGTGAATAGCCAAACCCCGCTAAATCAGGGACATCCGGAGATTGCCTCATCGCATGACCCTGCACAGTCTCGGCTTCGTATCGAACAGGCAATCTGGAACGACTCCGAACGCGATATTGAGCGCGAGCAGATTCTTGGCCTGCTCACCGAACACGGTGTGGCACTTGCTGATCGAACAACCATGCCGGGTCATCTGACGGGTTCAGCGCTTGTTGTCAACAACGCTGGTACGCATGTGTTGTTGCTCTTTCATGCCAAGTTGCAGCGCTGGCTGCAGCCAGGTGGCCATGCCGACGGCGATCATGAGTTGGCGGCGGTTGCACTTCGAGAAGCAACTGAAGAGACTGGAATGGAGGGGCTGGCAGTGTTGCTGCCAGCAGTGGACCTAGACATCCATCGGATTCCGGCACGAGGAGATATGGACTCGCATCTTCACCTTGACTTGCGGTTTGTGGTGCTCGCCCCGGAAGGCGCAATCGCGAATAAGAATCACGAATCCGAAGCGTTGCGCTGGGTAACCCCACAAGAACTAGCCGAACTGACTGATGAGCCGGGTCTCGTCCGATTATGTACTGCCGGACTAGGAGCGCTCGAGCTGTACCGCAGCAGCGGTCAGACCTAAAGAGGTTCAGTTCGCAGCGATCAGGACCAGGACTCAGCTCAGGTCAGCCGGAGTGGTGCAGGACTTCATTCGGTTTACTCGAGCAAATCCGTTGATGGCCCGAGTGATTCCCTTTGTGCTGCTGCCTTTGGTCGACTCCAAGAAGCGAGCCTCGGGGTCGCTACGCAGGTTCTCGGCGTAGTCCTCACGGTTACCGATGTAGGTATCCCAATCGTTGAGCCACTCGGTTACTCCCTTGGCTACCTCGGTGGGTTGGCTAGGAGCGATTGGGCGTAGGTCTCGAATCATCTGACGAAGGATGGTGTTCGAAGTCTCTACATTGCCTGCTCGCTCCGCTGGAGTGGAGGCCAGATTGGCAAGAGGGAGTTTCTCAATCTCGGCTACAGATGCCGCGCAAATCTTCTCGGCTTGCGTGGGAAAGGTGGGGTCAGCAAGTTCGTCGATCATCAGACCCGGGTCGTAGAAAAATATCAAGTAGACCCAACCGCCCATCAGAGCGAGGATGGCAAACAGCGTTATGAAATAGGTGAGCCGCCGGCGCTTAGGGGGCGCTTGTTGGTCATCGGGTTCAGCGCCTACTGGCTGCGGGTTGCTTGAAGTACTGGGGGGTTCCATGTGGCAGGTATCTTGTCACCGCGTCTTGGACAGGGTGGTATCGCGGCCGCTTAATCTCTTGGGCTGACTCGAGTCGTGCTGGGCGAAGAGGGCTTTTCCCCACCCGCCACAGTGGTGGTTGAGGCTGCGG
>CAMDAT010000291.1 GCA_945888825.1 Bifidobacterium breve
ACGCGTAATACGGTCGTACTGCACCTCTGGCAATGTGTCCAACAAGCGCAACTGGCGCAGTGAATCGAGCCGGACGTCTTCGTTGTCTGGCTTTTCAGCAGGAATCATTTTTCCTAGTTCCCTAACGTATTGGGAGCGAATACCCCCAACTGGCTTGCTTCAAAATAAGATAGTTGAGGCTAAAGCAAGATTGATCATCAACTGGAGGATTTTTACGCCTACCTGCGGTAAAAATTTCTCCTTTAGGTGTTAGTCACGTGCACCTCAAACCGACCCTCTCCAGAGCCAGCCGCCAACACTTATTGGCGCCGGTAAGCTACGGAATCCGTCGCTTACCGGCGCCAATGAATCAGGTGGCATTGAGTGGGCGCCGGCTGATCACACCCTGGTGGGAAGCCCTTAGGCGTCTAGGAACAGGTCGAGATTCATGACCTTGGTCCACGCTGAAACGAAGTCCGTAACGAACTTCTGCTGCGAGTCACTTGATCCGTACACCTCGGAGATTGCCCGCAGTTGCGAGTTCGAGCCAAACACAAGATCACAACGGGTTGCAGACCACTTGAGCTCACCGGCACCCCGATCGCGTCCCTCGAATTCCGCCTCTGAAGCTGACAGCGGCTTCCACTGTGTGTTGATGTCGAGCAGGTTCACAAAGAAGTCATTACTAAGCGCGCCGGTCCGCTCCGTAAACACACCATGAGCCGACCCAGCGGAGTTTGCGTTGAGTGCGCGCATACCGCCGACCAGCACTGTCATTTCCGGTGCGCTCAGTGTCAACAACTGTGCACGATCCACCAAGAGCACTTCCGCTGGCAGCGCCTGACCCGCCGCAAGGTAATTACGGAACCCATCAGCTGTTGGCTCGAGTACTGCAAAGGACTCAATGTCAGTCTGATCTTGGGATGCATCGGTGCGCCCAGGTGTGAACGGAACAGTGATGTCTGCACCGGCATTCTTTGCCGCTGCCTCTACCGCTGCCGCTCCGCCTAGGACGATCAGATCGGCCATCGAAACCGTCTTGCCAGAGCTGTTGAACTCGGACTGAACGCCTTCGAGTACGGCCAGAATCCTGCGCAGCTCGGGCGGGTTGTTGGCTGCCCACTCGTTCTGTGGCGCCAACCGAATCCGTGCACCGTTTGCGCCACCGCGCTTATCGCTATTGCGGAAGGTTGAAGCCGATGCCCATGCGGTGGATACCAAATCAGCAATGCTCAGACCAGATGAAAGCACTGTTGCCTTGAGCGCTGTGATGTCTGCCTCGTTAATGAGTTCGTGATCAATAGCCGGGACTGGGTCTTGCCAGATGAGTTCCTCATCGGGAACCTCTGGACCGAGGTAACGAGCCACTGGGCCCATATCGCGATGGCAGAGCTTGAACCATGCACGGGCAAAGACATCGGCAAACTCTGCCGGGTTCTCATGGAAACGCCGTGAAATTGGCTCGTAGAGGGGATCCATTCGCAGCGCCATATCTGCAGTGGTCATCATCGGGGCGTGCGTCCGAGCGGGGTCATGAGCATCGGGCACCGAACCCTGCGCATCTGCGCTTGTCGGAGTCCACTGATTTGCGCCGGCGGGGCTTTGGGTCAGTTCCCACTCATAACCAAAGAGCGTGTCGAAGTAAGTGTTGTCCCAGGTGATCGGCGTACGAGTCCACGCACCCTCGATACCGCTCGTGGTTGTGTCAACACCCTTGCCAGTGCCAAAGCTGTTGATCCAGCCAAGGCCTTGCTCCTGAAGTGGCGCACCCTCTGGCTCGCGACCAACTAGGTCCGGATCGCCGGCACCATGTGCCTTGCCGAACGTGTGGCCACCGGCCACTAGCGCGACGGTCTCTTCATCATTCATGGCCATACGAGCGAATGTCTCACGAATGTCTCGAGCCGAACCAAGCGGATCGGGCACGCCGTTCGGGCCTTCAGGGTTGACATAAATCAAACCCATTTGGACTGCACCAAGGGGATCTGCGAGCACTCGGTCGCCGCTATAGCGCTCGTCGCCCAGCCAGGTGGTCTCCGGACCCCAATAGATATCCTCTTCTGCCGCCCAAACGTCTTCACGTCCGCCACCAAAACCGAAAGTCTCAAATCCCATCGACTCCAAGGCCACGTTGCCAGCCAGAATCATCAGGTCGGCCCAAGACAGCTTGCGGCCGTACTTTTGCTTGATGGGCAACAGGAGTCGGCGAGCCTTATCCAAGTTGCCGTTGTCGGGCCAGCTGTTCAGCGGTGCGAAACGTTGCGAACCACTTGAGGCTCCGCCGCGACCGTCTTGGATGCGGTAGGTACCGGCGCTGTGCCAAGCCATACGGATAAAGAACGGGCCGTAATGACCGTAATCCGCCGGCCACCAGTCCTGCGATGTGGTCATCAAATCAACCAGGTCTTGCTTGACCGCAGCCAAGTCCAAGTTCTTGAACTCCTCGGCGTAATCAAAATCCTCGCCCATTGGGTCCGAGGCTGGGGAGTTCTGGTGAAGCGTCCGCAGGCTCAGCTGATTTGGCCACCAGTGCTCGTTGGCAGTCGAACCAACTGCTGTGTTGGCAGCATTTGGGCCAACCATCACGGGGCACTTACCTGCACCATCGTTGTTCTCGAGTGGGTTTGAGTCAGTCATTGTTGCTCCTTGGCATTATGGGTTTGGGTTGGTGTCGGGTTATGGGTTACCGGTTTTGCTAGGTGTCGGGTGTCGGGTTTCGGTTATCGGGTTGCGGTTTGAACTTTGATTGGGTCGGCCTTGGGTACCGACTGCTGCTGAGTCGCCTTAGCCGTTCGGCATGTGGGGCACTGCCCCCAGTAGATGACTTCGGCTTCGTCAATTTCAAACCCGTGGTCCTGCTTCGCTGTCAGACATGGAACCTCGCCAACAGAGCAGTCAACGTCACAGGTAATTCCGCAGCTCCGGCAGATCATGTGGTGATGGTTGTCCCCCACGCGATCCTCGAACCGCGCTGCGCTGCCCGCAGGCTGAATCCGGCGGATGAGGTTCTTGTCGCTCAGGGTGCTGAGCGTGTCGTAGACCGCCTGTCGTGAGATTGTCCCGATGAGGGTCCGGACGTCGTCTGCCAACTCGTCAGCTG
>CAMDAT010000292.1 GCA_945888825.1 Bifidobacterium breve
AGAGTTCATTCTCACCAAAGTCGAGTTGACCAGAAGGCACCGTGCCCTCCCCTGCAAGTTCTGCCTGAGCGTGCTTCAGCAACAGCGCCGGCAGGTCATAGTTCGCATCCGCCGGATCGAGCAGGTAGGCCGCCAATTTGGTATCCAACCTGAGGCTCGTGATGTCCAACCCAAGACCCAGCAGTGATCGAAGAATCGGCTTTGCGTCATGCGCTGCCACTGTGGCTTCACCACACAACAGTGCAGTCAACTCCTGCGATACGGCATCGAACTGAGCAGCGGGCACCCAGAGCACTTCGCCGAGTGACTGATTCGCTACCAAGGCAATTCCCTCGAGCGGGCTGCGGCCAGGGTCGCCAGTCCAAGCTGCGGCGATGCACATGGTGGGCAAGCTCGCTAAGGAACGCAGTGCCTCGATGAGTTCCGGCACCGAGTCCGGCTCAATCACCTCGGCCTCGAGTACGAGCGCCGCTGTACTAGCCGCGCCAGAATCTTTGCCAAAGATCTCTGGGAAAGCGTCTGCTAGGCGTGGCACCAGAGATGGAAACTCCAAGGCCTTGAACAATTCCAGCACCTGATCAGGGTCAACCGTCCCCTGCACCAGCGAATCAGGATCAACATCAAGCTCGACATCGCGGACCAGTCGCATCATCTCAAAGTTGGAACGCGCCTGGGCCTCGTTCTCGGTCAGGTTCTGGCGGAGCTTGGGGGTTTGATCGGCCGCAGCGGCAAAGATGCCGTCGAGCCCCCCGTACTGATTGATCAGCTTTGCTGCAGTCTTTTCTCCCACTCCGGGCACCCCCGGCAAATTGTCAGAAGGGTCGCCTCGCAGAGCTGCGTACTCCACGTATTGCTCGGGAGTGACCCCCGTGCGTTCAAAAATCCCGGCTTCGTCGTAGAGCGCATAATCCGAGACTCCGCGTTTGTTGTAGAGCACACGGATATGTGGATCGTGGACGAGCTGATAGCTATCGCGATCCCCCGTCACAATGATCACGTCTCGGCCCTCGGCCTCGGCCCGCACGGCAAGCGTCGCAATCACATCGTCAGCCTCAAAACCCGGTTGGGTCACGATTGGCAGCTGTAGCGACTCGACAACTTGGCGGACAATTCCCATCTGCTCTCGGAGAATGTCGGGGGTGGCATCTCGGTTGGCCTTGTAGGAGTCCAACATTTTGTGGCGAAAGGTGGGCTGGGGAAGATCGAAGGTCAAAATGACCTGATCAGGTCGGTGGTCGCGAATCAGGTTGAGCAGCATGGAGCTAAACCCAAAGACAGCGTTCGTCACCTGCCCCGAGGCAGTAGTCATATCAGTGGGCAAGGCGAAGAACGCGCGGTATGTCAGCGAGTTCCCGTCGATCAGCATCAGCGTGGGCACCGGATGAATCGTACATCCGTAGCTGACTGCTCTGGGTGGCGAATTACGGCAGGAGCGAACCCGACAGAATCTGCTCTGCCACCTCGGTCATTGGGCTCCGTGAAGCCATCGCCGTCTTTTGGATGAAGTCAAAGGCCTTCTGTTCAGAAAGTCCATGCTTATCCATGAGAAGACCCTTTGCCCGGTCTAACAATTTGCGCGCAGCGAGTTGTGCGGTGGCGTCTTGCACCTGCTCCGAGAGTTGAGCCTCAACACGGAAGCGAGTGATCGCAACCTCGATTGCGGGCGCTAGGTCATGGCGTTCGAAGGGCTTGACTACATAGCCATGCACCCCGGCGTCATTTGCTTCATCTATCAGTTCACGCTGCGAGAACGCCGTGACCAACACCACGGCAGACAGGTGTTCCGCCCCAATTTCACGTGCAGCTGAAATGCCATCCATGCCTGGCATCTTGATGTCGAGCAACGCAACGTCTGGCCGATGCTGACGCACCAACTCAACAGCCTGATCGCCCCGACCACAGTCGGCGACTACCTCGTAACCCTCTTCTTGGAGCAGTTCACAAAGATCCATCCTGATGATGGCCTCGTCCTCTGCAACTACAACTCTGGTCGGCACCGTTGCCTTCCTAACTGCAAGTGATCGGACTTTTATTCTACGGCAGAAATCTGTGGCAGCACGGCATCGATCATCGGCGTTGGGCGCTCATGTCATCAAGAAGTTCATCTTGTTCGCGTTCGAGCTTTTCAATCGTTAGGACCAGCTCGAGGCGATGTTTGGAAAGCGCAGTAGAGGTGCGCTCTGCTTCACGGTGATCCTCGTCTGCTTGGGGGGTTTCTGAGACCATCGCCCGAATCCGGGAGTCGTCGGTAATGTCTGCGAAGTGCAGCAGGTGCTCATCGGTGATCCGGAGTTCCTCACGAACCTTCGCTAAGCGGCGGCCCACGAGTCGGAGTCTGCGTTCCACGAAGAATGACACAACGAGAGTCTACGGACTAGCCGCCTTCACATCGTGACAGGGCAATTACAGGCTGAGAGCTGGTCCAAACTAGTGCCATGAACTCAGAGCAAGACCCCTTCGGAATCGCTTCAGGCTGGTGGGGAACAGATGGGTCTTGGCGCACAACAGAACCGGAAACTCTTGAAGCGCTGCGAAGAGCCCAAGGGGCAGAGGAGCACCCTGATGGCCCACCCCAGGATGCACACATCTGGTTTGTTCACCCCGGCGAGACTGCTGAGTTGTGGTCGCCCGGAGTGGTGTCGCTCGCCGAAGGAGGCGAAGTCCTAGCTCAGACTCACCTTCCGCCTGACTTGCCGCTCGGAGCGCATCAACTTCAGCCAGCCGACGGTGGCCCCGTTACGCATTTGTTTGTTGTGCCCGAACGCTCGCTGCGACCCAAGCGTGGTTGGGGCTGGTCTGCGCAGTTGTATGCATCGCGCTCGCAGCAGAGTTGGGGCCACGGGGATTTTGTTGATCTGGCCACTCTGGCGAACTGGGCAGAAGGAACTGGAGCTTCGCTACTGGCACATAATCCACTCGGCGCCTCGCTCCCCTTGGCCCATCAGCAGGCATCGCCCTACTACGCGTCTTCTCGCCGGTTCTGGTCGTTGTTGTACCTGCGAGTTGAGTCCGTCATCGGGGCCGACCTGATTGGCGAGAAACTCAGCC
>CAMDAT010000293.1 GCA_945888825.1 Bifidobacterium breve
AGCACCCGAAATCTCTATCAGCTTGCGCTCGCCTGGCGTGTAATCAAACCCACGCCGGACATCAGCAATTGCTGCGATCCCGTCGCGAACGCCACCAATCCACGCAATCGACTTTCCTGCAGGGAGCGTCAAGCTGCCATTCAACTGCGAAAGCATGCTGTACCCAGAGGCCATTGGAATAGCGGAATGCACATCCGCTCGCTCCAGCAAACGAAGCGAGGTTCCGCCGCCTGCGGAATGGCCAATGGGATAGACCGAGGTTGAGTCGACACGGCCCTCAAGAAGCCCGCCCGGAGCCAGGTTCTCAGAACGAATCAAGGTGATTGCCTCGTCAGCGACGGCCGTGTCTGCCCGAGGTGAAGCCGGGGGCTCACCTAGCACGCTTCGCAATCCCCGCTCCAAATAGTCCGGAGAGATCACCACGAACCCCCAACTCGCCAGGTGAGTCGTGAGTGAAGTTGACTGCGTGCGATAGCTGGCAAATCCGTGTGAGAACAGCACAAGCGGAAACGGACCACCGTCACTAGCTGGAACGTCGCGGGTTGCATCCGTAACAAAGGGTGGGTTCACCTCGGGTGGCAGTAACTCGTCAAAGGCAGCGCTGACATAATCCCGGATGAAGTACTCGTCGCGAGGAGCAGTCCCAATGTCTTGCGGGTTGACCGGATACCAGACCTCGACCTTGCGATCAGACATCTGCAAGGTAGTCACGCCAACCTCGAAGGGTCCGTGCTGTGCATAGGCAGCCTCGCCGGCTCGAGGTGCTGAGTTTGGGTTGATGCCCGTCGCAGGCTGGGGAGGAGCAGGTACACAAGCAGCGGCAAATATCAGCACTACCGCAAGCACCGAAAAGGTTCCAAAGGTGGTTCTTTTCATCTCATATCTCCCCGTCGTCATTCAAACCATAAGTTTTGCATGGAAACGCGCCCGAGGTCCATCAGGGTGCTGTCTAGTAGCATTGTGACGCCATGCAATCCCCCTCAGCCCTTGAATCGAGCCCTGCTGCTGCAGCATCAGTAGCAACTGTTGTCGCAGTGACATCTGGATCTCCGGCAGACCTGCTTGGGATCCTTCCGGGAGATCAGGTCATTGCGGTGGATGGTCGACCTGTTCGCGACATCATTGAGTACCGAGTGCTGACCGATGAGACCGAGGTCTCGCTAGATCTGCTGAGGGATGGACTCGAGCTGACTTTCGACGTGCTGAAACCTCCGGGCACTCCGCTGGGTATCGAGATTGACTCCCCGGTGTTTGATGAGGTGCGCACCTGCGATAACCACTGCGAGTTTTGCTTCATCTATCAGCTTCCTCCTGGGATGCGTCGCAGCTTGTACCTGAAGGACGATGATTACCGACTCTCGTTCCTCTACGGGAACTTCACCACTCTGACGCGATTCACCGAGGCCGATCTTGAGCGTGTGGTCACCGAGGGACTGTCGCCGCTCTATGTGAGCATTCACGCAACCAACCCCGAACTTCGCACCGAGATGCTGCGCAATCGGCGCGCTGCTATGAGTCTGCGTTGGCTTCGGGCTCTGTTGGATCATCAGATACAGGTACACGGGCAAGTCGTGGTCTGCCCTGGCGTCAACGACGGAGCGGCCCTCGTCGACACGCTGTGTGGGGTGCTTGATGAGTACCCAGATCTTGCCGATGTTGCCGTGGTTCCGCTCGGAGTGAGTTCCTACAGTTCCGAGACGCGCATGCGGGCGCACACTCAAGAAGAAGCCAGATTTGTTGTTGAGACAGTCGACGCGTGGCAAGAGGTTTTTCTTGCAGCGATTGGCCGACGCATGGTGTTCGCCGCAGATGAGTACTACTTGCTAGCCGGAATGCCGTTTCCATCGGCAGGGACCTACGGCGATTTTTCCATGCACGAGGATGGCATCGGAATGGCTCGAGCCTTTGAAATGGAATTCCATGGCGGGGCAGCAGAGGGAATTGGCGTTCAGCCCGGCTTTTTTGCCTCCGTTGATGGTGCCCCGGCAGTGGGGTACCGCGCTCCGCGAACGGTGCATGAGTCCGAAGGCGGTCAAACGCTGCTGCAGTTGCTACCTAGACGAACTGCTCCAGTCGGCATTCTGACCGGTGAGTACGGGGCGCAAGTCCTCGCTCCTTTGCTCAGCACCCTAGACAGGACAGATGTGCGTATCGTCACGGTCGACAATCAGTTCTTCGGTGGCAACATCTCTGTTGCGGGTCTCATGGTGGGAGAAGATTTGCAGCGGGTGCTGGCTCTGGAGCCTGTCGGGCACCGTTACTTGCTGCCCGATGTGTGTTTGTCTCAAGGCCGCTTCCTAGATGGTCTCACCCCTGCAAACTTGCCGCGACCCGTTGAAATTATTCCTACTGACGGCGTTGCGCTGCGAGAGGCGCTTGAGCCATTGACGAACAACCGAACTACTAGCTCAGAAACGGATGCCCGATGACGAGCACTGACCGTCTACCACTTGTTGCAATTGTGGGACGACCCAATGTTGGCAAGTCCACCTTGATGAACCGGATTCTTGGCCGACGCATTGCAATTGTCGAAGAGAAGTCCGGGGTGACCCGCGACCGCAAAGAGGTTCAGGCCGAGTGGCTGGGCTACGAGTTTCGCCTAGTCGACACCGGCGGTTGGATGGTTGGAGGTAACTCCCTCGACAAGAAGGTCAGCCGCCAATCCGAGCAGGCCATCAAAGAAGCTGATGTGATTCTGTTTGTTGTTGATGCCGCTATTGGTGTGACAGACGAGGATGCGAGCGTAGGAGAACTGTTGCGTCAGGCCACTGCTCCTGTCCTGTTGATTGCAAACAAGGTGGACGACCAACGTCACGAGGCTGGAGTGTGGGAACTTCTCTCACTTGGCCTGGGCGACCCAATCGGAATCTCTGCGTTGCACGGTCGCGGCACTGGTGACATGTTGGATCAGATCATTGCGTTCCTCCCTGAGCCTGAGCCCACTGAAGAAGAAATCGCAGCCGAAAACGATGACGGGATCACCTCCATTGCATTGGTCGGTCGACCCAACGTTGGCAAGTCCACTTTGTTCAACCGCCTGATCGGCG
>CAMDAT010000294.1 GCA_945888825.1 Bifidobacterium breve
GCCGAGTCGGAAAGCCGTCGGCTGCTAGATATTTTCGATGTCACCCCAGACCTGACTGTGTTGTCCGATGCAGCGGGCGCGGTGGTCTATCTCAATGCTGCAGCTCGAAAGTTCTTCGGCCTAGGAACACCCGAACTCGACCTGATGAATTCAGAGCAACTTGTGCGCTTGTCAAAGTGGTTCGGCCCTGTGACTGAACCGATGCTTCAGAGTCTCATGGAGAACGGATCTTGGGCAGGCGAGCTAGAGATTCGCCGCCATGACGGCGTGTTGGTGCCGATGCTGATTCAGATGGCTGTGCATTACCGGCCTGGCACGAAAGAAGTGGACTGCTATTCAGGGATGGCTCGCGATGTCACTGAACGCAGAGAACTCCAAGAATCCCTGACGCTTCAGGCAACGCATGATCAACTCACCGGGCTTCCGAATCGTGCGCTTCTGTTCGATAAAATTGAACGCGCCATGGAAGGCATGAATGCCTCACCCACGCCATCTCGGTCAGCCTTGCTCTTTATTGACATCGACCATTTTAAGAAGTTCAACGACACACTCGGTCATGCTCAGGGGGACCTTGTCCTGCAGCAGGTCGCTAGACGACTGATCGAGGTTGTGCGCCCCGGGGACACTATTGCCCGCTTTGGTGGCGATGAGTTCATTGTCCTATGTGAGCGACTTGACTCTGCGAGTGATGCAGTTGTGATTGCCCATCGGATCGATGCTGCCTTTGGGGCACCTTTCGACATCGAGGGGTCTGAGGTCGCAGTAAGTGTCTCTATTGGCATTGCGCATATCGACCCCGCAGAGGCCGAGCCGTTAGCGGTTATTCGCGATGCTGATGCTGCGATGTACGAGGCCAAGGCTGGCGGGCGGGGCCGTTGGGTCATCTTCGACGACAAGATGGGAGCTAAGGCCACGCAGCGGAGGCGCATTGAATCATGGATGCGAGAGACCCTTCAGGGCGAGGAGTTCTCGGTTGAGTACCAACCTGTGGTCTCGTTACAGACTGGTGAGTTGATTGCAGTTGAGGCGTTACTTCGGTGGCAACACGATGAGAACAGCATTGCCCCGGACCTGTTCGTACCAATCGCCGAAGAAGCTGGTCTGATTGTTCCGATTGGTGCTTGGGTGCTCCGCACAGCTTGCGCTCAGATGGCTGCATGGCAGCAACTGCCAGGCTGGTCCGGCTTGGGCCTGTCAGTCAACGTTTCGGGCCGGCAGTTGCAAGACCCCGACTTTGGTTCGCTCGCAGAGGAAGCGGTGAGGGAGTTTGGACTGGCCCCCGACACACTCTCGTTTGAAATCACCGAGACTGTCCTGCTGCAGGACGCAGTTGCTTGGGGTGAGCGTCTTGAGCCGCTCAAGGAGCTAGGAATTCAGATTTCGCTGGACGACTTCGGCACTGGCCACTCCTCGCTTACCTACCTGCGAAGGTTCCCTGCAGACACCGTCAAACTAGATCAGTCGTTCGTGAGCGGGATCGAAACAAACCTCCAGGATCGCGCAATCGTGACTGCCGTCATCAACCTCTGTACAACTCTGGGGTTGCGTTGCGTGGCCGAAGGAGTCGAAACCTTTGCGCAGCTCGAACTGCTCAAATCATTGGGCTGCGAGGCTGGCCAAGGCCACTTGTTTGCACCGAGTTTGGAACCAAACGAGTTTGCGGAGCAGTTCCTAGGTGAACTCGGCCCCGGTTAGGCCTGACCCAACCTGCCCTGACCCAGAGAGCCCTGACCCAGAGAGCCCTGAACCAGAGAGCCCTGAACGAGAGAGCCCTGAGTGTTCTCTACGATGCAGCTATGACCTCGTCGAGTTCCACACAGCCTGATGCAGAGAAACTCGCTCCTTACGCTGGCTTTGGGGGATCGGTAGGCACTGTCTTTGCTACCTCGCAATCATGGTGGCCGCAGCAACCCAGTCGCGCCGAAGGTGCCCCAAACATTGTGGTGATGATGTGTGACGACTTGGGCTTTGCAGACCTTGGTTGTTATGGCTCAGAAATCCCAACTCCCCACGTCGACCAACTTGCTGCCGAGGGGCTTCGCTACACCGACTATCACTCCACCCCGATGTGTTCACCTACTCGCGCATCGTTGTTGACTGGTCTCGAACCGCACCGTGCGGGCATGGGCCATGTTGCGCATTCAGATCCGGGTTTCCCTGGCTACGCCATGGAACTCACCCCTTTGGCGCCAACTATGGCCGAACTGCTTCGCTCGGGTGGATACCAAACCTTGATGGTCGGAAAATGGCACCTAACAAAAGACAGCGAACAGAACGATGCGGGGGATCGCTCCTCCTGGCCATTGCAACGCGGGTTTGACCGCTACTACGGGTTCTTGGACGGATTCACCAACTTGCATCATCCGCATCGGCTGATCGAAGACAATCATGCGGTTCGAGTTGACGAGTACCCCGAGGGATATTTTCTTACCGACGACCTGACCGACCGGGCAATCTCGATGATCCGCGAGTCAAAGGCTTCCGACCCGGACAAGCCCTTTTTCTTATACCACGCGCAGGGTGCTGTTCACGCGCCGCTCCATGCCAAGGCCGAAGATATCGCCCGCCATGATGGCCGCTACGAACAGGGCTGGGACTTGATTCGCCAGCAGCGACATGAGCGTCAGATCGAACTAGGTGTGATTCCGCCTGGCACCGAACTAGCTCCTAGGAACCCCGAGTCTGGCGATGAGGTCCAGGCTTGGGACTCGCTCACTCCCGACCGGCAGGCGCTGTTTTCCAAGTACATGTCGGTGTATGCGGCCATGGTGGACAACATTGATCAGAACGTCGGCCGCATGCGAACAGCGCTCGAAGAGATGGGCGAATGGGAGAACACGCTGTTTGTATTTACCTCGGACAATGGCGGGTCCAGAGAAGGGGAGCGCGAGGGGACAAGTGCGTATCTTCGTTCGCTGCATTTTGGCCGCAGCGGCATCGAGGAGCCTTTCGAAGAGGACCTAGCCCGTATCGATCAGATGGGCGGGCCAACCACCATGCCGCACTATCCGCGCGGTTGGGCCATGGTCTCGAACACTCCGTTTCG
>CAMDAT010000295.1 GCA_945888825.1 Bifidobacterium breve
GGCCCTGGTTGGTGTTGAAGCCGGTCTGTTTAGAAGCCGAGTCCGACGAAATGGGGCAAAGTCGCCGGACTCGGCAGCGCCGAAGCGCATGTCGACCTATCTGCCACCGGCACGACCCTCTCCGGCACGTGGCAGCTTCTGTGTGGCAGCCGAACTATGTGGACAGTGAAACTGCACAAACAGTGAAACTGCACAAACAGTGAAACTGCTTCGACAGAGCAAACAACTCGACAAGAACATTGTGCTGCGGGGGTGTGACAGTCACTTTCAGGGCCCGATTCCCCCAAGATCAGTGCCTTCTAGGTAGTTTTGCTTGAAGCGCGGCCTTGAACTGAGTCATAGTGTGAGGTGTCGCTTCGCTGTGGGCGCATTGGATAACCGGGGGTTGTCGTGGGGTTTTTTAGAATGAGTCGTTCATCTCGTGCGGGCCTGGCATTGCTTGCCTGTGCCGGACTCGCAATCGCTTGTACTCCAGCAGCCCCGGGTGGTGGCACAGGCGGTGGCACTGGTGGCACGGCCGATACCACTAAGCCCAGCGTTTTGTCGGTAGACGTGTCCCCGCTCTCAGTCGCTCCAGGTGGCAGCTTCACGATCTCGGCACTCGTTACCGACGCTGTGGGAGTCAATACCGTGGCGTTTGCAGTACGTCGCAATGGTGCACCCGCAGGATTCTGCTCAACTACTGCAACGCTCGTGTCTGGAAATGCTCAAGCTGGCCAGTGGGACCTCACTTGTACTGCACCAGCAGTGGTCAACTCGGGTTCCTACCAGGTCAATACAGCCGCTGCGGATCTTGCTAACAACGCCATAGTCATTGGCGATGGCCCAGTAAGTGCAACCAGTGGTCACTTCAGCATTACGGGTAGCACTTCTGACGCAGTAGCTCCGGTTGTGGTCTCGGTAACTCCTGCGCCCGCAACCGTTGTGCGAGGAAGCTCCTTCACAATCTCTGCTCGGGTTACCGATGACACAGCAGTTGGTGCGGTGCTCTTCCAAGTGCGTCGAAATAACTCAACTCCAGGATGGTGCGTTGCTCAGGCTGCGCTGACCTCTGGGACTGCCATTGACGGTATCTGGACCTATCAGTGCACCGTTCCCGTTGGAGCAGCTGCTGGTAACTACACCATCAGCACTGCAACGAACGATGTGCTCAATAACCTTGCGTACCTTGGTGACGTTGCTAGCCCAACTGCAACGAGCGGCAATTTCACCGTCACGCTCTAAGGCGCAAGCAGATACCTAATTTACTTGGCGGTCTCGGCCGGCCCAATAGGGCTCACGAAGCTTGAATTTCTGCAGCTTTCCCGTTGCAGTTCGGGCAAGTTCGTCTCTGAACTCAATCGAGGTTGGGCACTTGTAGCGAGCGATGTGACCCTTGCAGTGTTCCATCAATTCAGCCTCGGCCGTGGGGCTTTGAGCTAGGTCGCTGCCTGGTACCAGGACCACGAGCGCCTTGATGGTTTCCCCCCATTTCTCATCGGGCACGCCAATCACGGCCACCTCCGCAACATCGGGGTGAGAGAACAGTGCGTCCTCAACTTCAATGGAAGACACGTTCTCGCCGCCAGAGATGATCACATCTTTCTTGCGGTCGTGAATCCGGACGAAGGATTCCTCGTCGATGATTCCGCCGTCCCCGGTATGGAACCAGCCGTCTTCTAATGCGGCCGCAGTTTCTTCCGGTTGGTTCCAGTAGCTCTTGAGCACCACGTTTCCCTGAGCGAGCAACTCGCCGTCCTTGTCTACGCGCAATCGAACGCCCAAGGCGGGCGCACCGGCGCGAACCAGTTTCTTGGCGCGGTCGCCTGGAGAGAGATCGTCCCATTCGCTTCGGGATCGGTTCATGGTGAGCAGGGGTGCAGTCTCGGTGAGGCCGTAGATCTGAATGAACTCCCAACCGAGCTCGGTCTCGACCCGTTCAATAATGCGCGTTGGCGGCGGGGCACCAGCTACGACAATGCGCACCTGCTGACGACCGTCAGCGCCACTGCCTGGGATTGGTCCGTCCCAGTCGGCGGCTGCTTCAAGGATCATGGCTACAACAGCGGGGGCTCCACACATCAGAGTGACTCCGTGAGCATCAATGCGCCGCAGAATCTCGGGTCCCTCTACTTTTCGAAGCACGATTTGCGGCACGCCCATGGCGGCAACGGTGTAGGGAAATCCCCACCCATTGCAGTGAAACATCGGCAGGGTGTGCAGATACACATCGCGGTCACTCACGCCTGCTTGCCATCCGAACGTGGCGGCATTGACCCAGAGGTTTCGGTGTGTCATCTCGACACCCTTAGGCCGAGCTGTTGTGCCACTTGTGTAGTTGATGGTGGCGGTTGCGTCTTCGTCTGGCTGCCAAGGTGATGCCTGCAGGTCATAGCGATAGAGCAGTTCGTCCGTCTGTGCGCCGATGATGAGTTTCTGCGGAGCTGTGACCGCTGAGAGCGACTCTTCAAGTTCGGGGTCAACGAGCAGCAGAGTGGCTCCGGAGTGCTCCACGATGTATTGCACCTCATCGGGGTGGAGGCGAAAATTGATCGGGACTGCCACGCGGCCCGATGCGGGTGCACCATAAAGCACGGTCAAGAGCCGTGCTGAGTTCTGCGAGATGATCGCTACGCGATCCCCTTGGGCAACTCCGAGCGATTCCAGCCCTGCTGCAAGAGCGGCTGCCCGAGTTGCAACCGAGCTATAGGTCAGATCAGTCAGTGGTGGTGCTGGTTGATCGGGTTCATCGACAATGCCAACTCGATCGCCGTAGACCAACGCAGCCCGCTCAAGGTGATCTTGGACTGTAAGTGGTACCTGCATGGAGCAGAGGGTAGGGCTACTGCTCTGCGGGGGCGGCGTATTTGGCCAGAATCTTCTTGCGCTTTGAGGGCTGAATGTTCGCAAGCGTGACGTCGCCGCCGTACTGCTCCAAGACCCGATGGTCCATCACCCGGCGCCAGATTGGAGGAAAGTAAGCCAACCCGAGCATGCCGCCATATCCGGACGGCAGCTGCGGTGCCTCCTCAAAGTGCCGAAGCGTTTGGAACCTTCGAGTGGG
>CAMDAT010000296.1 GCA_945888825.1 Bifidobacterium breve
AGGACTTGGTTTGTCAGGTCTACGTCAACACTGTTCGACAACCTGTTCGTCACAGCTTGTATCAGCTTCCTCCCGGAGAGTTGCAAGATGTGCTGTCCTGCCTGGAGTTCCAAGCTGCTGCCGTGGAGGGCCGCCTGTCACTCAACGCAGCAGCACTTCACGAACAGCTCGCTCGGCTTCGCAGTCACCTCGATACTGCTCTGGGTACTCCTGTGGAATTTGCACGAGCCTCGACTGAGCAGACGAGGTTTCAGGACCTGGTGGACTCCCTGAGCGAACCAGAACTTGAGGAGGCTGCACTTATTGCACTGCTGCAAAAAGCTTCAGCGAATCACACAGCAGGACTAGACGCAGTTTCAGTGCTGCGCTGTGATGCTGCCGAACAGATACTTCAGGGCAACCATTATGTCGGCCTTGGCCCGGAACAGTTTGTGTCGGCGCATGCAAGCGTTCTGCATCCCATGCTCGCCGAGCATCTTGGTCATCGCATTGATGTGGTGGCTGATCAATCAGGAAACGGATCAAGCACTCGCGTTCTAAGTTTTTGTGAGCCGGGAGCGGAGCCCTCAATCATGATCACCATGGCCCGTCGCGGGCCAGACCCGTGGTCCACCACGCGCTACGCCACGCTGCTTCATAGCGGTGATCCGACGCCACCGAATGGAGACCGGTGATGCTGCAAGAACCACGCGCCGATTCAGAGACTTGTCTGGTCTGCACCGGGCCTTCTGCTTAGCGCTCGCGCTACTAGTCGTTCTGGTCGGCGTAGTGGCGCTCGCCCAGAAGATCACGAGTTCAGAAACAACCTTTGGCGATGAGGCTCGGTTCGGGGTTGAGTCCCGACGGGCGGTGTCCACCTCCGCTTCTCCTAATTATTCATCGTTGCAGCTCAGGCTGAAGGTTCGCGGTACCGGCGTCTGTACCACTTCGAATCTGTTTGGAGAAGAGGTGACGTTCCAGCCTGGACCCGCTGCACACCTGATAGCCCTACCTTTTGTTCGCGGTTTCGGCACTCGGAATGGACTCTGGACCTTTGCAGTTGCCCTGAATGTGACGGCCTTGCTTCTGGCCGCATGGGCAGCTTTTCGCACGGGCGGACTGGGCGTTGCAGCATGGGTAGTAGCCGGTGGGTTCCTCACCGTCATCATCACGACAGCCACGCTGACTTCTGCGCTGAACGTGAACCTAGTGGTGCTACCGAGTTTCGCTGCCCTTGTCGTTGCTTGGGCGGTTTCTCGTGGTGATGTGGCGATGTACCCACTACTCGCTGGGCTGGTGTCTTTGATTGTTCAGGCACATATTGGCTATGGGCTAGTTCCAGTAGTTGCTGCGGTAGCTGCGACGGCACTGCTGGCTGCTCATCGAGGAAAGTTCAGGAAGCTGCTTGGATGGAGATATTCGGGACCCACTTTTGCCGTGTTGTTGGTGTTGTGGGCCCCGCCGCTGCTGGACCAAATCTTTGGCACCGCAAACCTGTCCAAACTCCTCGGATTACGACTCCCCGGAAGTGGTCTGATGGGGGCATGGGACGGCCTCGGGGCAATTCTCCATCTTCCGCCGGCGCTTGAGCCGGCAGCCCAAAACTTGCAGTCGCCTCGCGCAGTGGAGCTACAAGTCGTCGCTGTGCTGGCGGTCGGCCTTATCAAGTTCTGGCCGCGGTTCAAGTCACAGTATGAGTTACTCATCATCACACTGGCTGTTCTTCTCGGATCATTAGTTGTGGCTTGGGTGAGCCCCCAAGAAAGTCAGGTCGGCTATCACCTCTATTGGATCGGTATAGCTGTTGGATTCCTTTTCGTTGCCACCGGCATTTTGATGCTGCAGATTGAAAACCCAGCGGGAAGGATGATCCGGCGGTGGAATCCGAAACTACGACTTGGTTTGGGTCTCGGCCTTGTTGCCATTGTCGCAGTGCCACTGCTCGTTCCGCGCCCACTATCAGTTGGTGACCAACGAATCGTGGCTGCCACGGAATCGCTGAGCGACAGCTTGGCGAAGCAACTCGATCCGACTGTTTCTTGGGTTCTTGAATCTCGTGGTGGATGGTCGGCCGAGGCTGTTGTGAATGGCCTCGTCGCGCAACTCGGCGACGCTGGCCTGTCAGTTCGGAAGGGTTACCACGCAGAGCCTAACGAACAAGCGCTCAAAGTTTCGACCGGCCAACTTGACGTTCAGGGCAAGGCGCTTGAGGTTGCAAAATTTGGGGAGCAAACTTCGACTTCGAAGGCTTGGTCTACAGCAGTTGACGCGTTTGCGGCGGATCATGCACCAGTGCGAATGGCAACAAATGACAGCAACTTATTCAGGAGCTATCTGGATGGCCGCACTGACTCGATCTGCCCGAGCCAAACAGTTTTGGGTGCGGGCGCCCTGCAAGGTCTGGCTCCGGGTGCTCTTGCTGGGCTGTATACGCACAATCAGGTTCTCGAGCCGCGTCTTCCCCCCGAGTTGCACAGCGGAGAGCAGGCTTGGATGGGGAATCAGCAGTTCTTCGTGTACAAGTTGATTGCTCAAGGGGAACAGGAGCAACTCACCTTCTCCTCGGTAGACTGCACTCCTAATTAGGTGCCAGTGGAGGTGAGTCGGCCTTGTTGCGAGAAAAGAAGCAGCTTCACAGGGGTGAACCAATGAGGATTCACCGTGTTCTGGGACTCGACTGTCTGGATTCAGCGATGCCATGTTGAAGCTCAGCTCCGAAGCGGCAGCTGCCCACGCAGCGAATCGAGTTGGGGGCCCTAATCAGCCTGCTTGTCATGCGCCCTTTACCAGCATGTACTTCGATCAATTCGGTAATGTGCTGGCTTGTTGCATCAACACGATTCACACCATGGGCTCATACCCGGCGCAATCCTTGGCAGATATCTGGAGCAGTGAGCGAGCCAGGGAGCTTCGGGATTCCCTCGCAGCAGGTGATTTCTCGCTTGGTTGCTACGATTGTCATAGCTCTATCAGCTCTGGAAACTTCAATGCAGTAAATGCGTTGTTCGATCAGCAAGTTCTTGAGACGCCGGCTGAGTGG
>CAMDAT010000297.1 GCA_945888825.1 Bifidobacterium breve
GCTACAACTCGCCTTGGCTGAGTCCTTGACTGTGCGTAACCGGTCACGAGTAGTGGGAGAATTGCCACAGCGGCGATTAGTGCAGTGATGCCAGAAGTGGTCGGCCTGGAGAGTCCAAGAACAGCTAAGCCGCAGAGTGCGCCAACTGCCGCACCAAGAACGCGTTGACGGAACTTGAACACCAGCATTGCACCGGCCAGCAATGCCGCTACTAGAGCAAGGTACTGACTCGGGGTATAACTCGCCGCTGCGGCCACTAGCCCGCCCCAGAGCAAGGTCCAACGTCTAGCCCTTGATCCGGCTAGTGCGCAGAGCCCTACAAGCCCTGCACGGTAAACAGCGTCAGCGGCGGGCCACAAAGTGGGACTGTCTTGAAAAAGCACAATGCCAGCTACTGCGCCGGCCGCGGCGATCAGTCCCACCAGTACAAGTACGAGTGGCGTAGCCCCGCGATGCCCAGTAGCGGAGCGGGTGTTCGTTGCAGATGAATTAGGCATTCGTCCACAGTCTGCCGGAGATTGATGAAAAACCGGGGGAGCAAACCCTCAATTGACTGACTTATTCTCAGTAACCTCTCAGCAGTTTCTCAGCAATTTCCGGACCTTGCTAGCGCAAATATGGCGTTGTCTGGCTCCCGATCTGATGACGTACTCCTTGGCATGGTACGAATAGTGCATGGCAAGACAGAGGTCATCAGCTCCCCGGCAGTTCAGTCGAACCGACCGAATTGGCGAACTCATGCGAGAGATCGTTGCTTCCGAACTCGAGAGAATCGGAGACGAGCGACTCGAGATGGTCACCATTACTGCAGTCAAAGTCGACGGATCCTTAGAGCACGCTGATGTTTTTTACTCTGCAATGTCAGCCGAGGAAGAGGGACGCTCAGAAGAAGTAGCCGAGGCGCTTGATGAATTGCGCTGGCCCATTCAGAAGATCGTGAACCGAGAAGTTCGCACGCGAAAGACCCCACAGATCCAGTTCCGGCCCGATCTGGTCTTGAGCTCAGCCTTGCGTATTGATGAGATTTTGCGCGGTATGAGCGACCGTGGTGAGCTCGATGATCGAGAGCCACTTGACTCGGAATCCCCGGAGGCCTCGACCAAACCAGAACAGCCCGAGGCTCAAGCCGAACCGTCAGGAGATGACGGGACTCACTCCGAGTGAGCCGCTCCCGCGGTAACCGGCCAGGTGACCCGGTCGGAATCTGCATCGTAGATAAGCCAGCAGGGATGACGAGCCACGATGTGGTCTCAGCGATCCGCAAGTTGCTCGACACTCCACGTGTTGGCCACGCTGGGACTCTGGACCCAATGGCGACTGGAGTTTTGGTCATTGGCGTTGGTGCAGCAACCAAATTGTTGACCTTCATCACAGGAGTTTCTAAAACCTATGAAGCCACCATCAGGTTCGGGGTAGAGACCGATTCCCTCGACGCTGATGGAGCAGTAACGGCCACCTATGAGATGGCAGGACTTTCTCCGGCGCAGGTGCATGCAGCAGCAAAAGAGCTGACCGGAGAGATACTTCAGGTTCCTCCGATGGTCTCTGCTTTACGAGTCGACGGTCGGCGTTTGCACCAACTTGCTCGAGAGGGAATTGAGGTTGAACGCAAACCTCGGCCTGCAACGGTTTCGCAGTTTGATCTGGTACCTACCGCTGATCCCCTTGTCTGGACAGCCACGGTTGAGTGTTCCTCCGGCACCTATGTGCGCTCCCTAGCGGCTGATCTTGGCCAAGCACTCGGCGGGGGCGCACACCTGAGTGCACTACGGCGCACCTCCGTTGGCCCGTACGAGATTGCAGAGGCTCAGCCGATAGATGCTGCAGTGTTGCTACCGCCCGTAGAGGGGGTCCGGCAGTTGCAGCATCTGCAGGTGGATGAGCAGATCGAGGATTTTGTTCGTCATGGACGCGTGCTTGAACAGGCACAAATAGGAGCTACTGGTGTAGGCCCATGGGCTGTTCTGAGTGCAAGCTCTGCGCTGCTCGCCGTGTACGAACCGTTCCGGGAAACCAGATGCAAGCCTTCGATAGTGCTGTCCAACGAGGTCGCTGAGTAGCGTGGTGGTGTGAGAGTTCTTCGTGATACCGATGCATGCCCATCTCCTCCTGACGGATCCGTTGTCACTATCGGCGCCTATGACGGGGTTCATTTAGGTCATCAGGCAGTGATTGCAGAGGTTCGCAGGCGCTCCGAGGCAGCAGGGCAGCGTTCGGCGGTGGTCACGTTTGATCGGCACCCTGCTCAAGTCATTCGACCAGATTCAGCGCCACTGCTGTTGACCGACCTTGACCAGAAATTGGAACTGCTAGCCGAAACCGGTGTGGACTACGCACTCGTAGTGCGGTTCGATCCTGATAGGGCTTCTGAGTCAGCAGAGGACTTTGTGGACTCCGTATTGCATCGCTGCTTGAACGCTCGGCAGGTAGTCGTAGGGGAGGATTTCCACTTCGGATTTCAGCGTCGCGGCAATGTGGATTTGTTGAACCAGATGGGTCAAACACTCGGGTTCTCGGTGCTCGGTCACAAGCTTGTTGGCCTAGATGGGCAGGCTGCTCGAGATGATGCGCAGGTGTCCTCAACAGCAATTCGCCGCTCGTTACACGAGGGTCGGCTTGTAGACGCCAACCTCATGCTGGGCCGCTCGCACGAGATGCGCGGAACGGTTGTCGTTGGGGACCAGCGCGGACGCACTCTCGGATTTCCAACAGCAAACGTGGCCATCCCAGATGAGATGCTCATGCCGGCTGATGGTATCTATGCCGGGTGGATCCAGCGACAAGACACGGGATCGGTACCCTCGGCTAGCAGCTTGGGAACTGAGGCGTTACCGGCGGCGATCTATGTGGGTAAGCGCCCGACGTTCTACGAGGATCAGGCAATGACTCTGCTCGAAGTTCATGTTTTGGACTTTGCCGGCGATCTGTACGGGGAGCAGGTTTCGGTGAGGTTTGATCACAGGCTGCGTGCGGACGCGAAGTTTGCTTCGGTTGCGGAACTGACCGAGC
>CAMDAT010000298.1 GCA_945888825.1 Bifidobacterium breve
TGGTCAGAGTCGCGTTGGTCAGGTTGGCGCTTCGTAGGTCTGCGTCGGTGAGTACGGCTCCGGTCAGGTCGGCGCCTACCACCTCAATCATTGGCGCCGGTAAGCTACGGATACCGTCGCTTACCGGCGCCAATGCAGAACTCGACGAGCTCAGCAAGAATCTGGGACTTCCTAGCGAGAGCACTTGCCCGATCACCTGCCAGATACACCGCCGCCTTTTTCAACGTGACAGCTTTGCAACGATCCTTAGAAACCGACTGGTACCCGGATCCTTCCGGAGTTGATCAGCTTCGCTATTGGGACGGAATGGCGTGGACTGACCATATTCATGTTTCGGGCGCCGCTTCGGCATCCCTCACCTAGTCAACTAACCCAGGATTGCGCCGCCGAAACCACAGGCCGCCCGTGGCATGACAGTCTGACCGTAGTGAGGACTCACAGACCCGGTTGGGCAATCTATGGCGCCTGAAGAAGCAGTTCTGCAAGCCTTGCTGGCTCGGTGACCATTGCGTCATGGCCGGTGGCTATAGCGAGCATCTTTAAACCCTCCTCGAGTGCCCTCTCGGTTGCCGGAACCGTTCCTGCGTTCTTCGGCGCCGTAAGGTCGATGAAGGTGCGCGGCAGAGATCGCGCGGCGTCGCGCGGCGCTGATAAAGGCTCAGTCGAAGCGAGCAGTGGCATGTCGGTGAGGTTCTCCCAAACCCACCTGCGGTCAGCGGGGTCGGTGAGGCCCCAGCGATCGAGAAAGCTTTGCTGCGGCGGCAGCCGCCAGCCGTCCCCCTGATCGCGGGCGATCGCAAGGAACGCCTCGCGCGATTGCGGCGGCTCGATGTCCAGCACCGATTCGCCGTCTCGGGGCAGGAAGGCATCCAAATAGATGAGTCTCGAGATCCGCTCAGCGACAGCCTCGGCCGCTCCGGTGATTACTGCGCCAGCGTAACTGTGGCCAACGAGTGTCACCTCGCGCAGATCTTCGCGCTGAAATAACTCGGTGATGTCGGCAACGTGGGTTGCCAGCCCGACTTGCTGGGTCAGCTCGTCGGCGCGCTCGGCGAGGCCGGTGAGCGTCGGCGTGTAGACGCTGTGGCCTGCCGCCTCAAGCAGCGGAGTGACACGCTCCCAGCACCAGCCGCCATGGTTGGAACCGTGGACCAGGACGAAAGTGGAGCCGGTCGAGCCGCCGAGAGTCGGTTGATCCATGAGGGGCAGGCTATCTGAGCCCATAACCCGAAGCCCCCCGATTGCAAGGGTCTCATGTTTTTAGATGTCGGCCACCGAGGGCCGCATCAGGCCGCCCTCTTCGCTCCAGTACCTTGCCTGCTCCTCGTTGCTGCTCACCGCTCCTGTGGTCACCGCCAAGACGCTAACACCATGAACTTTTGCCGCAGCTAATGTGGTTTGGCAGCTGGGATCCGAGCCACGGGTGGTTCAAACGGGCGACGCGCAGGTTGAACGAGCCGGTGCACGTGTAGCAGTCCTTGTATAATCACATGCTTGCGGAAAACCGTTCTTACCCTGGTAGCTCTCTGTGCCATCTTGCCGCTTGCGGGTTGCACGTCTGAGACAAACGACGACCCTGCAGTGATCTTGTCGATGGACCTTGCCATGGGCCTGACATCTGGCAACGCAAATGGGACGATGCCTACACCATCGGACTATGACGACACCTGGGCGCTGCCACTCCTGCGTGATGCTCCAAACGTCAATCTTCTCGGCATCGTGGTGACCATGGGCAACGGCCCACTTGCTCAAGAGATGGTCGTGGCCCGTCAGTCGCTGGACAAGTTGAAAATGGACGTGCCGCTGTTTGCGGGAGCTGCTACCTGGCTTCCTATGGTGGCCACGGAGGACTATGCGGGAGTCGACCTATCGTCGAGTTGCGTCAACGACGGCGTGCGGTTCATGGCCGACGCACTGGGCAAGAATTCTGATGTCACCATCTTGGCTACGGGTCCGATGACTGATGTGGCTTGCTTGATCTTGGCTTACCCGGACGAAGCCTCAAACATCAAAGAGATCGTCGCCCTGATCGGCGGTAAACCAGGCCCGGTCATCTATGCAGGTAAGCCTGCCCGGGACTTCAACTACTCACTCGACCCACGGGCCCTCTCCGTAGTCTTGGACGAGTCAAAAATCCCGTTCACTGCTGTGACTTTTGAAGCATCATCCTCGGCTGCGATGCCAACCGACATTGTCGACACGCTCGCCGCCAGTTCGGATCCGACCGAAGCGTATTTCGGGCGCGCATCTCAGGCCTACACCGACTGGTGGGAGTCCATTTTCGGACCGACCAAGCCAATTTGGGATGCAGTGGCCGTGTGGAAGTACCTCCACCCCGAAGACTTTGACTGCGCTCCTGCTCGGTACGAACTGCAGTTGGGACCACCCAATTTGGGTTCCGACAAGACCCATGATTGGTTCATAGCGGACCCCAAAGCTGATGGGCGGGTCACGGCGTGTATGTCCTTTGTCGATCAGGCTGCGATTGACCGCATGAACGATGCAGTCCTGTCTTCGCTCGGCGGAGACTGACTCTCGGGAGCAGGTCACAGCAAAATCGCGGCCTTCGCCGGGTTGTTCGGTGCGAGGCTCAGCCCGCTGGTGTGCGTGTCAGCCCGCTGATGTGCGTGGGCATTCCGTATCTTGCACAACACCATTCGGACACGTCGTATTTGACCAGATGACGCCGGTCAGGATGGCGTCGGTGAGGATGGCATTTTCTAAGTGGGCACCAGTGAGGTTGGCGCCGGTCAGGTTGGCGCCGGTCAGATTTCGGTACTGCAATGCTGTGTTTGTCAGGTCGCATCCGTGCAGATCCTGCCCTGGTTCAGCTTGATCGCAAACGGCTGCGACATCTGTGGCCGAAGCGGCTGCTTCACGGCTCACGGTGGTGGTCGGTTTGTCGGTAGTAGAGCTTGCGGCGCTGTCGCCATCGCCGCTGCTGCAGGAACCGAGAGCAAACGCACCTATTGCCATGAGAACGACCACGACTGAACCATG